>DVLN01000145.1 GCA_018715465.1 Candidatus Faecivivens stercorigallinarum
GAGCTTGTAGACGTTTTTAAACATCGTCTCATTATCCGGCACATACTCATAGCACAGCCAGTCGGGGAGCCGCTCTTCATTCAGCTCTTTTTCAAACCGCGGATGTTCAAGGAAGGATTTGATTTCGCTGCCGAAAAGGAAGGTATCGCCTTTTTTATAGTAATAAAACGGCTTAATACCAAAAATATCCCGTGCTCCGAACAGCTTTTTCTCCTTTTTGTCCCAGATCACAAACGCATACATGCCCCGCAGCTTGTCCAACAGACCTTTTCCGCCGTACTCTTCATATCCATGCAGCAGCACTTCCGAGTCGGTTTCAGTTGAAAAGACATGCCCTTTCTGGAGCAGGTCAGCGCGAATCGACTGATAGTTGTAGATCTCGCCGTTAAACACCAGCACCATCGACCGGTCTTCATTGAAAATCGGCTGACTGCCGCCCGACAGGTCGATGATCGCCAGCCGGCGAAAACCGAGCGCAATGTCCTGATCGACATAACTTGCCGCCTGGTCAGGGCCGCGGTGGGTGATCCGGTTGCCCATTGCGTCGATTACTTTTTCCGCATCAGGAAGACCGTTGACTGAAAATCCTGCAAATCCACACATTTACACTTCCCCCATTCTACTTATCCTTTAGTGATCAGATTCTGGTATTCTGCCCGGAGTTTTTTCCCGCATTGAAGGACCGAAGCCCTTGCGAGCACCTCCAGTACATCCAGACACCCTTTCACCGGATAATCTCTTTTGATCAGCGACAGTTCGGTACATCCAAGGATGCAGACCTCACAGCCGGCCGCCTGTAAACTGCCGACTACCCGGTCAAACCGTTCCATCTCGACCGGTTTGCCGGCCTTGACATTCTGATAGATCAGGTGCATAACCGATTGCTGTCCCTGCTCGTCAGGAATTTCCCAGGCAATACCGGCTTTTTGCAGTTCAGTCTGGAACAGTCCAGTCTGGACAGTCCCGCTGGTTGCGAGAATGCCAGCTTTTTTGATACCGGATTCTTTCAGCAGCATGGCTGTTTCGCGAACCGCATGAATCCATGGGATGTTACATCCGGGCGCGATATCATCATAAAAGCAGTGGGAGGTGACACAGGTTACCGCAAAACGGGTTGCACCGGTCAGCTCAAGCGTTTTGACCGCCTGGCGCAGTACCGGGACCGGGCTTTCATCGGATTTTCCCAGCAGGAAAGCCGTCCGGTCAGGGATGGTCGGGACATTGAGCAGGACAGTCGGAAGATGCTGCTGGTCTACATCGGCGTCGGTCATGGAGACGACCAGACGCTGGAAGTAGGCAGAAGCCATCGGCCCCATTCCGCCAATAATCCCCAGCACCTGCTGGTTGTCAGAAAAGAGTTTGCTCATTCGTGCAGTCCTTTATTACCGAAGTATTTTTTATATTTTTTGACATAATTGAGCTGGTTTTTCAGCAGGTAAATTCGCCGTTTGATGCTCATATCCGGTTCATAGCGGAAAGAGTGGACAAACAGGTGCTCGTGAATCAGATCTTTTGCCTGCTGCTTGAGTTCGGGATCTTTGACATATTTGAAGATAACTTTTTTGGGAATAATGCTCCAAAGAGCCTGTTCCTCGGCAATGACACAGCCCATCGGCTGATTGAGGATCAGGTCGTTGACCAGGAAGGTCGCGAGGTTGTACCCGGCGGCGGTGACAAAAAAGCTGGAACGGCCCTGCCGCAGGTTCATTTCAAACAGCTTGTATTTGCCGTCGCGGGGGTCGAGTTTCATGTCAAAGTTGGCAAAGCCCTTGTAGCCGATATCTTCGAGGAATTCCTTCATCTGTGCCGACAGTTCGCGGTCAACGGTGTTGATAATCGCCGCATAACTGCCGATTCCTTCGGGGGAGTGCTCTTCGAGAAGGGCATGTCCCAGCGAGATCAGCTTAACCTTGCCATCTTTGCCGCAATAGCAGTTCATAACCCGCATCTGAGCGTCCTCACCGGGGATATATTCCTGCAAGATCAGATGGTCCTGATAGCTGGAACCATAAATCGCATCGAGGATTTCGTCGAACTCTTCCTTATTATTGGCCAGAAAGACCTTTTTCTTGTGCGGGAAGGTACAGTTCCAATATGCGACCGAGTTGGACGGCTTAATAATGCAGGGAAAGTCAAACGGGAGGGTGATATCCTTATAGTTTTCGGCAGTGCAGGTTGTCGTTTTCGGGAACAGAAATCCGTGTTCACTGCAAACCTTGTAAAAGCTTTCCTTGATCGAAAGGCGCATCAGCAGCGGTTCGTCGATGCAGTTGAAGACATAATAGGGCCTGAGTTTTTCCTGGTTGCGGACCAGCAGCTTTATGTAGTTGTCTCCGCAGGGGACGAGCAGCAGCTGTTTGCCATTTTGATGTTCTTCGGCAAATTTGACCAGTGTTTTGACGAAAACCTCGTCGTTTTCAAGATCAGGTTCGGTGACGACGACCTTGACGATTTTGGAGTCAGAGGTGGCGCCGAGCACCTTTTTTGCGATGGCGTAAGAGGTGACGCCGTATTGACCATACGCTTCATGGAAGGAGCGCGCCATACCGTAAACATTGACGTCGCTGCCCAGAAGCACAGGGATAAAGGGTGCGGACATGAAGTCTCTTCCTTTCCTTTTCTATAATAAACGGACACACGAGTTTACATATATCCAATACTATTTATTATACTATCCTTCTCTGGAAATTACAAGTTCTTTTTAGACAGGTTTTGTGCAGCTTCTGTGAAGGAAAGATGGAGTTTTTTTGGAAAGCTTTGTTGCGGAAATTGCAATTGTATGGTATCATAATCTGGGATAGAACCGGGAGAAAAGAATTTGCCGGTTCTATGTGCAGTTGTGCGTGAAGGCGTACAGATGCAGAAAGGATATTATAAAGAGATGACGCTTGTTTGTAAATGTCTGCTGACCTATCTTCTGATCATGAACCTGCTTGCCTTCATCCTGTGCGGACTGGATAAATGGAAAGCCAGGCGGGGATACTGGCGGGTACCCGAACGGGTGTTGTTTGGGTTGTCGTTTTTAGGCGGAGGCGCTGCGTTCTGGCTGGGGATGCGGCTGTTTCATCACAAGACCAGACACTGGTCCTTTCGGATTCTGATACCGCTGTCGGTTGTGCTGTGGGCAGCGATTGTTGTTTTGCTGCTGATGAAGGGAGTATTGATCGCATGAGTGAGCTGAAATATCTGCCGGTGACGGATGAGCTGTTCCCGCTGCTGGGCAAGGTATATGCACAGGCCTGGAAAGGCGCGAACAGCTTTTTTTCAACGCCGGGCTATCTGAAAAAACAGACGCCGGAGCGGAAAGCCGAGCGGTTCAAAAAACAGTTTAAACGGGAAAAGAACCTGAGTTTTTACCTTGTCATGCTGGACAACCAACCGATCGGGATGTACTCGACCAGCCTCTACCCCGATGGGAGCGGGGAACTGCGCAAGATCTATCTGCTGCCTGCTTATTGCGGAAAAGGGTATGGGATGGAAGTATTGCTGCATATCCTCTGGGAGAATCGGGAACAGGAACGGATGTTTTTGTGGGTGCTCGGTCCGAATGAACGGGCACTGCGTTTTTTTGCCAAATGCGGATTTGTTGCGACCGGTGAGCAGCAGGATGTCGCGCCGGAGATCGGCCTGGTTGAATACAAAATGCTGCTGGAAGGGCCGCTGGATGTAAAAGCGGCGGTTATCCGCAGTCTGCTGCGTAACGAGCGCAAGGCGCATGAGTCGCTGCTGAATGACATGCTGGCGCATAACAGGCCGCAGCCGCCGGAACAGACACTTCCAGTCGCGGCGTCGGCAGAGGTAACTTTGGCTGAGACCGACCGGTTGATCGCGGGATGGCTCAAAACGCTGTGCACCGCTGACGGGATTGCCGGGGAAGAGGATGATGTTTCAGCGGCAGCTGCTGGCTTGCTCCGAGAGTACACCGATGAGGTGTCGGTTGACCGCTGCCGGAATGTCATTGCCCGACTGCAAAAAGCGAAGCCGGGCCAGCCGGAAATTTTATTGGATGCCCATTTGGATGAAGTTGGGATGCTGGTCAAAAAGATAGAGGACAACGGTTTTGTTCGGGCAACAAGGGCAGGAGGGATTGATTCCCGCCAGCTTGCCTGTCAGGAGGTTGTGCTGCACGGAACTCGCCGTATCCGGGGAATTGTCATGCTTCCGGCAGAGAGTGGAAAGATGCCGGATGCAAATGACCTGCTGATTGATACCGGTTATACCAAAGAGCAGCTGGAAGAGATTCTTTCCCCTGGTGATATGATCACCGCTGCCGGACGGTTTATCCGGCTTGCAGGTTATCAGCTCAGCAGCAAGGCATTGGACGACCGCTCCTGCGCTGCTGCTATTTTGTATGCACTTGAATTAACGCGGGGAGAGGAACTCCCCTGCGGGGTCATGGTGCTGTTTTCAGCTCAGGAGGAGATCGGCGGACATGGGGCAGCTGCCGCGGCATATACGCTGCATCCCGACCAGGCGCTGGTCAGCGACGTGAGTTTTGCTTGGACACCCGATGCCGACCGCAACGAATGCGGGCTGCTCGGTAAGGGCGGAATGATCGGGATTGCGCCGGTACTTGACCGCCAGATGACCGACCGTCTGCGCACACTTGCCGCCGGAAAAGGGATTCCATTCCAGCTGGAAGTGATGGGCGGTTCGACCGGAACCAATGCCGACCGAATTTTCTCGACTGGCGGCGGGATTCCGACCGCGCTGATCTCACTGCCGGAGAAATACATGCACGCGCCGGTCGAGGTGGTTTCGACCCAGGATATCGCGGCGGTCGGCAGGTTGATGGCGGAGTATCTGCGCCAGCCGGTTGAAAAGGCCGGCGGATGGAAGGAAGGAGCGGAGTCGGATGAAACTGTCACATCTTGACCGACTTTCGGGGATCAGCGGTATCTCCGGGGACGAGTCGGCGGTCGCCGAAGCGATTATCCGAAAGATCGACGGATATGCCAAGTGGGAACGTGATTCGGTCGGCACATTGTTTGTATATAAGGAGGGAAAAGAGCGGCGCTATGAGCCGATGCTGGTCATGACCCATATGGACGAAGTAGGGCTGCTCATTTCCCATATCACAGATGACGGATACCTGCGGTTTGTTACCGTCGGAGAGATCGACAGCCGGGTGTTGCCGGGACGGCAGGTTTTAGTCGGCGAAAACGCGCTCCCCGGCGTGATCAGCTGCAAAGCAATTCATCAGACCACCCGGGAGGAGCGGGAAAAGCCGATTCCGGCGGACCGGCTGCTGATTGATATTGGCGCGGCAAACCGGGAAGAAGCTGAAAAGCTTGTCAAAATCGGAGACAGCGCAGTTTTCCTGTCGGAATTTGAGCGGCTCGGAGGGCGTAGGGTCAAAGGAAAGGCGTTGGATGCGCGGACCGGATGTGCAATCCTGATCAGTCTGATCCGTGCCGATCTGCAGTATGATACCGTCTTTGCCTTCACCACACGTCACCACACTGGAGACGGCGAATCATTTGCGGCATATACGGTTGAGCCGGCGAAAGCAGTTGTCATCGGTGGAATTGCTTCGGATGACCTGCCGGGTGGTAAAGGTGACTGTGCACTCGGAAAGGGTGGTGTCCTGCCGTTGACTGAGCGAAGAACGCGATATGACCGGACATTTTCGGCTGAAGCGATTTCACTGGCGGCCGAAAAAGGAATTGCGCTCCAGACAGGTTGCGTGCTGACCGATACAGGAACCGGACTGGTCCATCACAGCCGGGGCGGGGTGCCCAGCGTCTTTCTGGGGTTGCCCTGTCGGTATATGGGCAGTCCGGCAGTAGTTGCCGATGAAGCGGATATGGAAGCGGTTGAAGCGTTGGCGTTGGCGCTGATCGAACAGCCAATTGAATAAACAGATATTGTAGTGACAGGAGGTTATCACATGTTGGAATATAAATATGATACACAGCTTTTGATTGACGGAAAAAATCTGGATGAAGACGCAGTGCATGATTATATCATCAGCCATTTCAAGGGAGACTGTCTTCTGGCAATTGGAGACGAAGATACACTGAAAATTCACTTCCATACCAACGAACCCTGGCTGGTGCTGGCATACTGCGCGACACTGGGCGAAATTTACGATATCGTGGTGGAGGATATGGACCGTCAGGCACGGGGACTGAAAGGCTGAGCCGTTTCAGCCCCAATTTTGCAGAAACTATTCAGAAAGCAGGAAAAGAGAGAAATGAACAACGACCTTACACAGTTTTTTGACCTGCCCGCCGGGCTGCTCCGGCAGGCGGAAGAATGTGAGCAGCTGATCCGTCCGGTTTTTGAACGGATTGACAGCATTGCTGCCTATAATGAAGCAAAGGTTTTGGCGGCATTTGGGCGGCATAAAATCTCCGCCGCCCACCTGACCGGCTCAAACGGATACGGCTATGATGACCTTGGCAGGGATACATTGGACAAGGTGTTTGCCGATGTGATGGGAACGGAAGACGCTCTCGTCCGGCATACCTTTGTTTCGGGAACCCATGCGCTGACCGTTGCGCTGTTTGGCGTACTGCGGGCAGGCGACCGGATGGTCGCGGTGACCGGCGCGCCGTATGACACGCTGGAGGAGGTCATCGGACTGCGCGGAGAGGGCAACGGCTCATTGAAAGACTTTGGGGTCAGTTATGACCAGGTGGACCTGCTGCCGGACGGCACGCCGGACTATGAAGGAATCAAAAAGGCAGTCAAAGGAGCCAAACTCGCACATATTCAGCGCAGCCGCGGCTATGCGACCCGCCCTTCGCTGACAGTTGAAACCATCGGAAAGATTGTTGCAGCGATTAAGGAAGTCAGCCCGGAAACCATCGTCTTTGTCGACAACTGTTACGGCGAGTTTGTTGAATACCAAGAGCCGTCAGCAGTGGGAGCTGATCTGCTGGTGGGTTCGCTGATCAAAAACGCCGGCGGCGGAATTGCTGAGACAGGCGGCTATATTGCCGGCCGGCATGATCTGATTGAGCTGTGCGGCTACCGGCTGACCAGCCCGGGCATCGGACGGGAGGCGGGATGTTCACTCAACCAGAACCGCCCGATGTATCTGGGACTGTTTTATGCGCCGTCGGTCACGGCCAGCGCAATCAAGACATCAGTTTTTGCGTCGGCGCTGTTTGAAAAGCTCGGTTACAATGTTAGTCCGCGCTATGATGAACCCCGCACTGATCTGATCTTACAGCTGGTACTCGGCAGCCGGGAGAAGATGTGCGCTTTCTGCACCGGTATTCAGCATGGTTCGCCGATTGACTCTCATGTCACCCCGGTTCCGTGGGCGATGCCCGGCTACAACGACGAAGTGATTATGGCTGCCGGTGCCTTTACCCTTGGTTCGTCGATCGAGCTGTCGGCTGACGGCCCGATGCGGGAACCGTATGCTGTCTGGATGCAGGGCGGTCTGACCTGGAATACCGGTAAGATTGGGGTACTGCTTGCAGCAGCCGAATGCCTGAAAGAGGGGAACTGACGATGGTACAGGACATCGCGCCACATCATCTGGACAACAGCTACCATGATCAAACACCGTCTGGGCAGGACATCCTTTTTGTCACCGATGGGGAGCGGATGCTGGCGCGGCTTTCTGAGGATGGAAGATTGTCCTTTCCGAGGTTCCGGGATTTTGCCGTTGGGCCGCAGGTCAGCCGCTATCTGTTTCAGCTGGATGGAGAGAGCTGGTTTGCTGCGCTGGATTATCAGCAGGCGGAGTGTCCAGGGTATACCTGGCTGCATACAGGAAAACTGCGGGGAGCAAACCCCGCTGAATATGCCTTTGCCGGTGTGACGGCGATGCAGCTGGTGCGTTGGTACCGCGCCAATATCTACTGCGGCTGCTGCGGGGATAAGCTTTGTCCCGATGGCCGGGAACGGATGCTCTGCTGTCCTTCCTGCGGCAATATGGTCTACCCGAAGATTTCTCCCTGCGTCATCGTTGGGATAACCGACGGAGACAAAATCCTGCTGACCAAATATGCCCGCAACCGGTATACCCATTATGCGCTGGTCGCCGGTTTCTGTGAGATTGGTGAGAGTCTGGAAGAGACCGTTCGCCGGGAGGTTCGTGAGGAGGTCGGCCTTGAGGTGGAAAATATCCGCTATTGGGGCAGTCAGCCTTGGTCTTTCTCGGATACACTGCTTGCCGGCTTTTTCTGTGACGTTAAGGGTGACCCGACCCCTCATCTGGTCGATGGGGAACTTCGGGAGGCAACCTGGTTTGCACGGGAGGAAATCCCGGTGCATGACGATGGCGTCAGCCTGACTCGTGCGCTGATTGCCGCTTTTCAGCAGGGAAAGATACACAGCTAAAAGTCAGAGGATAATCACGCAATACAGCCCGAAGGGAAAACAAAATGTTCCCTTCGGGCTGTTGTCATTGAATATGGCGGCTGTGTTCAGCTATTTTTTACCGAAACCGATTCAAATATTTTCAGGATGGTTTCTGCGTCGATATTCCATCCCCATAGTCCGACGATCACATCGCCAAACTGTACCCCCAGTTCAAAGCTATCCTGTTCTGGAAAATCAGGGAGATACTTTGTAATCATATCAACCGACAGTTCGCCCTGATAAACCGGCCCCAGCCAGGCAAATTCACCTGTTTCATCTGCCCGGCAGATGATGATGGAAATGGTTTGGCCGGTGTTATCCGGGCTGCTGTAATCCATCATGATCTGTCTGGTGCCGGTTTCTTTTCCGGTTTCGCTGTCCAGCTGGTAATAGACGGCGGCATAGTTCAGCTGCATCTCCTCCGGTATCCACCGAGGGATAAATCCGCCCAGCTCCGGGTCTGCAAGACAATTTTTCAGCTGCACGTCAGCAGGGTCAGCCACTTCAACCTTTTGAGCATCTGTTTTATTTTCCAGAATATCCAGCAGTGCCATCCATTCAGTTTCTGGAATTTTCACCGCCACATCCATGATTCCATCGAAACGGACGTAGCCGTTTTGATATAGCCGCAGATGGACAGTCAGCCCATCT
>DVLN01000146.1 GCA_018715465.1 Candidatus Faecivivens stercorigallinarum
ACTCCAAACAGCTTTTTCCAAGAAAAATGCCGACTGTCGTCAGTATAATCCATAGTGGTCCATTCATGATAATGCAAATCCACGCGACAGCAATCAGCAGCCACTGCATGACAAGTCCAGATAAAGCCTGCGCCCGATAACGAATCGTGAGATTCCGTTCGTCTTTTGCTTCAATCTCATTTTGTTTCATCACTTCCGGCTGTTTTTCTTCCCAACGGGAAAAACAGTACAGTGCCGCGCCCATTCCAAATGCACCGCTGCCCAGTCCGGTTAAAATTGCCTGAAAGATTTTTGATAGGGCAGTTCCCAACAACAGAGACATCACCATCAGAATAATACCGGTGATTGCGCAGATCAGATAAATTTTGGTTTTTGTTCTCACTCCCGACCCTCCTCGTAGATAAATATATCTTCAATTTTCATGTCAAAGTACCGGGCAATTTTAAATGCCAGTATAATGGATGGATTATAGCGTCCGTTTTCCAGTGAACCAATTGTCTGTCGGGAAACTTCCAGCGCACGTGCCAGTTCATCCTGTCGGATATTACGGCTTTTGCGTATCTCTTCCAGTCTGTTTTTCATATCCCGCCTCCGTTTAAATGGAAAGTTTGCTTTACATTTTCATTATAACCAACCTGTCTGTAAATGTCAAGCAAACTTTCCATTTGTCTGTAAAAAAACAGCTCTGCATTTTGTAGGATGCAGAGCTGAAAATTAAAAGATATTTTTAACATGTCTTTTTTGCGCTGTGTTTTTATGAAAAGAAGGGGCATTAACCTGATCTGCCATTAATCTTTTCATACCATCTATCCTTCGCGTTTGCTCAGGCAGTTTTATTCACTGTCGAGCCCGTCGGAATGCGGGCGATCATCGCGAATCAGGGAGCGGCGGCTCGCCGCAGGCTGACGGAAGGCGATCAGCAGAATCGTCAGGACCAGTATAACGGCAAAAATCATCCATCCAACCAGCAGAGCAGTACCCTTGGGCGAGAAGTAGTCATAATAGCCCTTGAAGTAAACCACCAGGATAATGAGCGGCAGAATCCAGGTCATGTAAAAACGCAGTGCGGCAGGCAGTTTAATACCGCCGCCAGCATTGGCTTCTTTCTGGAAATTGTTCCATCCCCAGCCGTTTTTACGGGTGCAGAAGAGAACGAAGACCAGACTGCCCAGCGGAAGCAGGTTAGAGGTAACAAGGAAGTCTTCCAGATCGAGGATACCGGAACCAGGTCCAAGCGGCTGGATACCGGAAAGAACGGTAAACCCGAGAATGGCCGGAACAGAAAGTACAATAATCAGTACCAGGTTGAGGACAGCGGCTTTTTTTCTGCTCCATCCGAAGCCGTCGATGTAGTAGGAAAGCAGGTTTTCAAATACCGCAATAACCGTCGTCAGAGCGGCAAAGGACATGAAGATGAAGAACAGCGTTCCCCAGATCCGGCCGCCTGCCATCTGGTTGAAGATGTTGGGCAGCGTGATAAACAGCAATGAGAAACCGCTGGTCGGTTCAATTCCGAAGCTGAAGCAAGCAGGCAAGGTAATCAGACCGGCCATCAGCGCGACAAAGGTATCGAGCAGGACAATGTTTTTGCCTTCGGTAAACAGGCTGTGATCCCGGCCAAGATAGCTGCCGAAAATCTCCATCGCACCGATACCGATGGACAGGGTAAAGAATGCCTGGGACATAGCCGCGTAGATAACATTACCCAGGCCATAGGACATCGCAAGTTGGAAGTCAGGAATCAGATAAAATTTGACGCCTTTGTCGGCACCGTCCAGCCTCAATGAATTGATTGCCAGGACGATAATCAACAGCATCAGGCAGGTCATCATGATTTTGGTTATCCGTTCGATACCTTTTTGCAGCCCAATTGAACAGACCGCAAACGAGATCAGCACCGCTATCACCATCCAAAGCGCCATTGTACCGGTAGATGCAGTCATATCGCCAAAGGCCTGTGTTACACCGGCGCTGTCCAGTCCAGCCAGTCCGCCGGTCGCCGTCTTCCATGCGTAGTACATCATCCATCCGGTGATAGTGGTATACGACATCAGCAGCAGATAGCATCCCAAAATACTGATCCATTTAAGCCGGTGCCATTTGCTTTTCTCAGGTTCCAGTTTTTCAAACGCGCCGGCCATACCACACTGGGCAGCACGTCCGACCGCAAACTCACAGGCCATGACCGGCAGGCCCAGTATTGCCAGGAATACCAGATAAATCAGAATAAAGGCAGCGCCTCCATACTGACCGGTAATATAAGGGAACTTGTACACATTCCCAAGCCCAATGGCACACCCGGCTGAAACAAGGATAAATCCCAGTCGGGAGCCAAATTTTTCCCG
This sequence comes from Candidatus Faecivivens stercorigallinarum, assembly GCA_018715465.1. Taxonomy (GTDB): domain Bacteria; phylum Bacillota; class Clostridia; order Oscillospirales; family Ruminococcaceae; genus Faecivivens; species Faecivivens stercorigallinarum. The sequence continues at coordinate 2,346 of DVLN01000146.1, forward strand.
CATTTCCATGACAAAAATCCTTTCCGTTTCCTTTAAGCGTGTGACTCTTTAAAATCATAACCTTTTAAATGAACAAAGGAAACAATCGAAATAAATGCCTGTCGGATAAGATTTATCAGACAGGCGTAACATAAAGATATTATAAAACCAAAAGCATGCAAAGTCCAGATCAAAAATGAACAAATTTTAAATTTGGAATTTGTGCGATAATTTTTTTAATCCAGATACTGGATCGCAGCTCCCAGTACGCCTGAACCGGTATAAATGCTCAGTGTCGCACCGATATTGGCCTTAAAGTAGTTCTCATATCCTGGGAAGGCCTTTGCCAGCTTTTTTTCTAGTTCCTTTCCTTCTTCGGGTGCGCCGCCGTCGGCAACCATCAGGTTAAAACGACGTCCCGGCTGGTAGCGCTCTTGTACCAGCTCAATCAGTTTCTGCTGAACCATCTTGCGTCCGCGCACCTTGGCAACTGACGTCAGCTGGCCGTCCTCTGCAAAAGCAAGAATGGGCTTGATCTGCAAGACACTGCCGGCCATCGCGGTGATTTTACCAATCCGCCCGCCCTTGCGCAGAAATTCCAGCGTATCCACCGAGAAAAAGACGGTCGTTCCTTTGATCAGCTTTTCTGCTTCCTGACAGGCGTCTTCAAAATCCATCCCCCGAGCAATATACTCGCTCAGCTGCAATGCAATTGCACCGGTACCAATACTGGAAGTCATTGTATCAAAAGCCGCCAGCGTCAGACCGTTTTCAGCTGCCGGTTCGACCGCCTGACGGACAAGGTTGTATGTTCCTGACAGGCCGCTGGACATCATCAGGGCAATTGCCTGGGTATAGCCGTCTTCTTTGATCCGTGTCAGAAGCTGCTCAAGATCACTCCCCAGCGGCAGACTGGAACCAGGCTGTTCCTTTTGTTGGATCCGGTAGATGTCTGCCGGATGGATGTCCACTCCGTCGCGGAAGACCCCTTCTGAACAGCGGATCTGCAAGGGCAGGATATAAATGCCATATTGTCTGGCAAGTTCCGGTGGGACGTCAGCGCAGGAGTCGGTAATTACCGCAATTGTCCGCGGCAGCAGATCTTTTTTACTCAGAGAACCGGTTGAACGTTTCATGACGGAAAACTCCTTTTCGGTGTCGAAAACTGATGTCGGAAAACAGATAATTTATTCAATTTTAACATATTCATCCCACTGGCGCAAGGGGTTTCCATAATTTTGCGGGTTATTCGCGGAATTGATAGCGGTACAGTCCGGCATAGATGCCGTTTTTGGCCAGCAGTTCAGCATGGGTACCCCGTTCCTGTACACCCTTTTCAGTCAGAACGATGATTTCATCCGCATTTTTGATGGTAGACAGCCGGTGTGCGACGATCAGAGAGGTGCGTCCCTTGGCCAGCTTTTCCAGTGCCGACTGAATCAGCATTTCGGTCGCGTTGTCCAGCGCCGAGGTCGCTTCGTCCAGAATCAGAATAGACGGATTCTTGAGAAAGACACGGGCAATCGAGATGCGCTGCTTCTGACCGCCTGAGAGCTTGACACCCCGTTCGCCGATATAGGTGTCATAGCCTTCCGGCATCGTCATGATATAATCGTGGATATTGGCCTTTTTGGCTGCGTCGATGATCTGCTCATCGGTCGCGTCCAGATTGCCGTAAGCAATATTGTCCCGGATAGTGCCGGTAAAGAGAAAGACGTCCTGTGCCACCATACCGATATTCTGACGGAGCGAAAGCCGGGTGAGATCACGGATATCCGTTCCGTCGATTTTGATTGCACCGCCGCCAATTTCATAAAACCGCGGAATCAAATGGCAGAGAGTTGTCTTTCCGGAGCCGGACGGGCCAACCAGTGCAACCGTTT
>DVLN01000147.1 GCA_018715465.1 Candidatus Faecivivens stercorigallinarum
AATCTGTAACTTTTTTGCAAAATTATAGACAAATCAGATAAAAAGATGTATACTTATCTCATTATATATGCTATTGCAGGCTATTTACGCCTGTCCACCCGTTTTGAAAGGAATGGTCTGTTTCATGGAAATCAAAGAAGTCGCTTCCCTCGCAGGGAAGCTGCGTGAAAATGTCTCAAAAGTCATCATCGGCAAGGATGATGTCATCAACAAGGTTACCCTCTGCCTTTTCTGCGGCGGTCATATCCTTCTGGAAGATATCCCAGGTACCGGCAAAACGACGATGGCGAAAGCCTTTGCTCGGTCGCTCTCCTGTGATTTCGCCCGCGTCCAGTTCACCCCGGACCTGCTGCCGAGCGAACTGACCGGCATCAACTACTACAACCAGCAGGAAGGCTCTTTTACCTTCAAGCCCGGCAGCATCTTCACCAACATCCTGCTTGGCGACGAGATCAACCGTGCAACCCCGCGTACCCAGTCGGCACTGCTGGAATGTATGGAAGAAGGTCAGGTTTCTGTTGACGGCAAAACCTATCCCCTCGACAAACCCTTCCTGGTCATTGCGACCCAGAATCCCGTAGAGATTCAGGGTACCTTCCCGCTGCCTGAGGCACAGCTGGACCGGTTCTTCATGCGGCTGTCGATGGGGTATCCCGACCATGACGCGGAAAAACAGATGCTCTCCGGCGTCGCTATCACCCATCCGGTCGATTCGGTCGTTCCGGTCGCTTCGGGTGAAGATATCCTCGCTGCCCAGGCCGCTGTCCGGCAGGTCAAAGTCAGCGACGCGGTTCGGGATTACATCGTTGCCATCGCCGATGCAACCAGACGCTCCGACCGAATCAAGCTGGGCCTTTCTCCCCGCGGCAGCATCGCACTGATGCGTGCGGCACAGGCGATGGCGGCTGTCAACGGGCGGGACTACGTCCTGCCGGATGACGTCAAGACCATCGCGCCCGATGTCATCTGCCACCGGATGATCTGCAAGGGGTTCTCAGCCTCCCAGTCGGCTGCTGCGCCGATGGAAGTGCTGTCGGTCATCCTCGGCCAGCTGCCGGTCCCCAAGGAATAACAGGAAGGGACGGATATGGAATTTGTAGCAATCGCAGCTGTACTCGTGGGGTTGTTCCTGCTCCAGAACCAGCTGTACAAACAATACGCCTTTAAAAACGTCCATTACAGCTGTACCTTAAGCTGCAATGAATGTTACGAAGGGGACGAGATCGAGCTGATCGAGGAGATCGTCAACCGTAAATGGCTGCCGCTCCCCTGGCTCAAGGCGGAAATTACCACCTCCCGCTGGCTGTCCTTTGCCGGGGCACAGTCGGGAGTCACCGGCGAAACACGATTCGTGCCCAGCTTTTTCTCGGTCAAAGGCTATTCCCGGGTGACCAGGCGCTGGAAGGTCAAATGCCTGAAACGGGGCGAATTTTCGATTGAACAGGTCATCCTGATCACAACCGACCTGCTCGGATACTCCAACCTTTCAATGCCGGGCGACGCGTCGGCACGGATTCTCGTACTCCCCCGCGCCATCGAGGGCAGCGAGATCAGCGTCCGCCCGCGGTATTTGAACGGTGACGTCATGGTCCGGCGGCAGCTGCTGGACGACCCATTTTATATCAGCGGCGTCCGCCAGTATACCGGACATGAACCGATGAGCCGCATCCACTGGCCGGCTACTGCTGTCATGCAGCAGCTGATGGTTTACAACAATGACTATACCTCCCGGCAGAGCGTAACCATTATCCTGAACATGCAGTCTCGCGCCTCCGAGCATATGGAGGTCGTCGACGCCGACAGGATGGAAAACGCGATCCGTGTCTGTGCCGGGCTGTTTAAAACTGCTCTGACCGGCATGCCGACCCGCTTTATCGCAAACGCTCCCGTCTCCGGCGGCGACAGCCGGACACCGGTCGCAACCGGCGAATATTGGGGCAGTGAATATGAATTGGGGCTGCTGGAACTGCTGGCGCGGTTGCAGCTGCATTCGACCGAAGATTTTGGCAACTACCTTGCCGGCATGTCGGCTGGTATCCTGTCGACCGACATTGTGATTGTCAGCTGCTATCTGTCGGAAGCGATGCTGCTATTTGCAGCGGGCAGGCAGCGCAGCGGCGTACATGTCCGCTTTTTCATCCTTGGGCCGATTCCTGAAGAACTGGATTATTCCGGGTTTGACGTCGTGCCCTGTATCATCGACGAAACAATCGGCCGGCGGACGCTGATGCAGGATGAGGCAGAAATGCAGCGCCGGGGACTGGATACCGAAAAGGAGGCGGCAGTCTGATGAACCATCGCGCCAAAACGGCGGACAACAAATCATCCGCCAAAACAACGTCGGCTATCCGCTGGAAAAAGCTCTTTTACCGGCTCTCGATGGCAGGCATACCGCTCATCATGCTGCCGGTTGTCTACTTCGGATGTTCGGTCGTGTTCCGCAATGGGATAGATTGGGCCGACCCGGACGGCTGGATGCTCGCCCGTTACTGGGGACAGAATTTTTTGGGCGGGCTGATCTGCTGGGGTCTAACGCTGGTGGCTGATTGGCTGCGCAACCGGGATATTGACGATGCACGTCTGGCGCTGGCGGCCAATGTCCTGATGGGTGCGGGACTTGCTGTTGAACTGGCGGTCTTTGCAGTGGTCAACTTTGCATTCACTGCCCCATTCTGGATCTCGCTTGCCGCAGTTATCCCAACTTATATCCTCGTCTGGCGCAAGGCCGGAGGGGAATATCAGGCAGTTATTGACAAAAAGATGGTCACTGCCTATTGTATCGAATCAATCGCCGCAGTTATCTTTTTCTGGGCAATCAAGGTCAGCTACAGCCGGATGGTGCTGGTTTGGGGGCTGTTCTACCTGATCAGCTGCTATGCCCTCTGTCAGAATCAGTCGAACATCGACTTTATGATGGCCAGACGCAAACACCGGCTGGAACATCTGCCCGATCGGGTCAGGGGCCGCAGTTTAAAGCTGACGTTGGTTGTAATTGGCATAGGCCTGATTTGCGTGCTGTTGGCACCTCAATTGGGATGGCTGCTGGAACAGTTGCTCAACGGGCTAAAATATCTGCTCAGCTTGATCGTCCGGCTGGTTGCCTGGCTGATTCCAGATTCTGAACCTTCTGAAACGGTGGAAGAAACCGTCACCCAGGGCAGCGGCGATATGGGCGGTTTTGGCGGCGGTGAGGAAGGCAGCCCCTGGTGGGATTACATCATGTGGCCTGCGATGATCGCACTGATCTGCTGGCTGATCTACACCTACCGGGATCATATTATGCGTTCGCTGATCACCTTCTGGCGGACACTGCGCTCCAGGATCAAAGGTGCCCTTTTCTCGGTGCCTGGACGTGCCGGGCTGATGGCCGATGCTGAAGGCGAATATGAGGACGAGGTTGTCGAACTGGAAGCGTCTGAACTGGATGAACAGGACAATACCGAAAAATTCCGGCTGCGAAAATGGAAAAAAGCGGTCCGGCTCTGGCGGGCCGAAAACGATTCCCCGGAAAAATACCGCAGCGGCTACCGGCTGGCCCTCGACTGGCTCAGCTGGAAAAAAGTCCCGGTTTCCCCCAGCGATACCCCGCTCGAACTGCTCGAAAAAGCCCGGGAAGTTTTGCCTGCATCCGATTGGAAAACGGTAACCGAATGGTACAACCTCATCCGATACGGCGAACCCAACCCCTTCCCCGCACAGTCGCTGCCCGTCATTGACCGGGCACTCGCCGGAATGGAGGCGGCTGGCAGACGGTAACAGCTAAAATTTACTGACATTGTATAATATTTAGGAGTTTCAAATGATTCGACAAATCATTCCCCTGCGGCAGCGGCCTGATCTGAAACAACCGCTTGCCGCGTGGTTTCATCAGAAATGGGGCATCCCCGAACAGGCTTATCTCGAAAGTATGGCTGAATGCCTCACGGAAAACAGTCAGCCCGTACCGCAGTGGTATCCGTACCGCAGTGGTATGCTGTGATGGAAAACGACGCCATCATTGCCGGCGCAGGTGTAATCGAAAACGACTTTCACGACCGAAAGGACCTGAGCCCCAATGTCTGTGCCGTATATGTCGAAAAGGATTTCCGAAATCAGGGAATCGCGGGAAAAATGCTGGACTTTATCTGCAAGGATATGAAGGCAATGGGAATTGATACCCTTTACCTGCTGACCGATCATACCGCCTTTTATGAACGATATGGCTGGAACTTCCTCTGCATGGCGCAGGGAGACGGAGAAGAGGCACTTTCCCGAATGTATTTCCACAAACAGGACTGAAACTTTGAACCATTATCAAAAACCGCCCGGAATCAGGAAATCATCTCCTGGTTCCGAGCGGTTTTGTCTTGCGTATTATCCAGCCTGCGCAATCAGGCAGTTTCTGCCTGTGTTTCGTTTCCACTGCCAAAGCAGAAGCGGTTGAGCGCAGGCAAGACCAGCTTCTGAATCGGTTTGACCAGCAGTCCAACACAGACCGCCGCCAGTACAGTACCGACGCCGACGCCTTCAATCCCATGCAGGAACACCAGCGAAAGAACCAGCGCCAGAATAACAGTCGAACAGTCAACGACAACTTTGACCCGTGCAAACGGTTTGCCAAGCTGCTCAGAGATTGCCAGCGTCATGCCTTCCATCGGCATGTTGACCAGCTTCGCGTTCATGTAAATGGAGACACCAAAAGCGATAAATACCATGCTGACCGCCATAAAGAGCAGGCGGAGCGGAAGACTGGTCAGATAGCTGCTGGCATTGGTCAGCAGCCCGGTAAAGTTGGTGAAATATCCGAAGATGACCGAAAAAATCACCTGCGTCAGGTCGATCAGCGGGAATCTGCGCCGTTTAATCAGAATCTGCACCAGAACATAGCAGGAAAAGATGATGATAACAGCATTGCCCAGCTCAGGTTGATTCCAAATGAATTTGCCACCAGAGAAATCTCATTCGGCAGCGAATTGACCGGCGACACCCCAAGGTTGGACTTGAGCGAAAGCGACACGCCAAAAGCCATAATAAAAAGACCAACTACATA
>DVLN01000148.1 GCA_018715465.1 Candidatus Faecivivens stercorigallinarum
ATGGTAAGATCGACTGGCTGGAATCCAACAACGAATACTGGTTGGAACAGGATGCCGCACTGCGCACCGATTTTAACATTACGACTGGTCAAAAGACTGCCGATATGGAAAAGATCAAACATAAATCGGCAATGAAGGCGTACTATAAACAGGCCGGCATTCCGACTGCCCGTTACCATCTGGTGGATACCTTGGAAAACGGACTGAAATTTGTATCGGAAGTCGGTTATCCGGTTATCGTAAAGCCGGATAACGGAGTTGGCTCCAATGCGACCTACAAGCTGAAAAATGAGAGTCAGCTGCGGGAGTTTTATGCGTCCGGTTGGTCGACCCAGTACATTATGGAAGAGTTTGTCAACGGCGAGATCTGCTCGTATGACTCGATTATTGATTCGCATGGTACCCCACTGCTGGAGACCGGAAACATCACGCCTGTCTCGATCATGGACTCGGTCAACGACCGGAGCAAGGTCTATTTTTATATTGTCCAGACACTGGCAGACGATGTCCGTGCCGCCGGTCGTGCCTGCGTCAAGGCGTTCGGCGTCAGAAGCCGCTGCACTCATCTGGAGTTCTTCCGGCTGCTGGAGGATAAGGAAGGGCTCGGCAAGAAGGGTGATATTGTCGGCCTTGAGGTCAATATGCGCCCGTCCGGCGGTTTTACGCCTGAAATGATCAACTATGCCTGCTCGACTGATTTTTACAAATGCTGGGCGGACATGGTCTGCTTTGACCGTCTGACACTGCCGGATTATCCCGAGAAGTTTTACGGTGCCCATGTCGGACGCCGGGATGAGAAGCATTATGTCCATACCCATGAAGAGGTTATGTCCCGCTGGCGCAACCAGATCATGATGACAGGCGTACTCGATCCTGCGCTTGCAGGTGCGATGGGTGACCGATTCTATATTGCAAAGCTGGATACAGCTGAACAGCTGGCGCAGTTTGAAGAGTACGTTTCGGCAGAGGTTTAAGGAGGCAGTCGGATGGAGACAAAGGTTTATAAAGAGTATTCCAACTGCCTTGGACGGGATATGGAGTTCAAGGTTTATGGTCACGGCGGTAAGCCGGTGTTGGTTGTCCCTTCCCAGAACGGACGGTATTTTGACTTTGAAAATTTTGGAATGGTCGACGTCTGTGCACCGGAGATTGAAGCCGGAAAGCTGCAGCTGTTTTCATTTGATACGATTGATGCGGAGACCTGGTCGGATGAATGGGGAGATCCCGGCCGCCGGATGGCGCTGCACGAAAAGTGGTTCCATTATGTGATTGACGAGCTGTATCCGCGGATGATGGAGATGAACGGTTCGGGGCAGAAAGCGATGGTGACCGGTTGTTCAATGGGCGCCTATCACGCCGCAAACTTTTTCTTCCGTCACCCTGATCTGTTTGATACGGTGATCGCAATGTCGGGTATTTACGATCCGACGCTGATGATTCACGGCTATTTTGATGAAAACATGTACATGAACTCGCCGGTTCATTCGCTTCGCAACATGCCGGCTGACCATCCATATATGGAACTGTACCGTCAGTCCAAAATCATCATCTGTGTCGGCCAGGGTGCCTGGGAAGACCTGATGCTGGTTGGTACAAGGGAACTGGATGAGGTACTCTGTCAGAAGGGAATTCCTGCCTGGATTGATTACTGGGGTTATGACGTCGATCATGACTGGCCCTGGTGGCGGAAGCAGTGGCGCTATTTCCTTGACCGGGTGATGGGATAAAATACAAATACCCGATATGATTGTGTAATTTTGGGACGGCAAATTCAGCAGACAAGTCTGCCTGAAATCTGCCGTCCTACTTTACATTTTGGACAGAAACGTGTATACTGAAGAGGTATCACCAGTGGAATAATGGTATGACAGGTTTTGCACCAGTTCCACATCGGAAAGGAAAATCACGGTATGAGAATCGTAGTGAAAATTGGTACCTCAACCCTCGCACATTCGACCGGACAGCTGAATATTCGTAGAGTTGCCGAACTTTGCCGGGTGCTGAGTGACCTGAAAAATACCGGGCATCAGATCATACTGGTGTCGTCCGGCGCAATTGGTATGGGAATCGGTAAGCTGTCGCTGAGCGAACGCCCCCACGATATCCCGACCAAACAGGCGGCAGCATCGGTCGGACAGTGTGAGCTGATGTATACATATAATAAAGAGTTTGGCGAATATAATCATACGGTTGCCCAGATCCTGCTGACAGCCCTGGATTTACAGGACGATCAGCACCGGCAGAACTTTGAAAACACGCTTAACCGGCTGCTGGAACTGGGCGCGTTGCCGATCATCAACGAAAACGACTCGGTCGCGACCGAGGAGATTGAAATTGACAACGATACAATGGGTGCATTAGTTGCAACGGCAGTCGGTGCGGATCTGCTGATCCTGCTGTCGGATATCGACGGACTGTACACTGCTGACCCGCATAAAAACCCGGATGCAAAGCTGATCCATGATGTACTCGAACTGACGCCGGATGTTTTGGCACTGGCAGGCGGAAAAGGTTCCAATCTTGGAACTGGTGGAATGGCAACCAAACTGAAAGCTGCTTCGATTGTCAATGCAGTTGGAATAGATATGGTGATTGCCAACGGCGCCAAACCGAGCCTGTTGTATGACCTGCTGGACGGACAGCCAGTCGGTACCCGTTTTTACGCTGCCAAAGATAAGGAAAAAGATCGCATACAAAACGAATAATGGCCCACTATCTGACAAGGAGGAATCTCGATGACAACACAGCAAATCCTGCTTGCGGCAAAAGCTGCCGCTCCTTCGCTGCTGACTCTGACAACCGATCAGAAAAACGCGGCACTGCTTTCGATGGCGGGCGCGCTTGAACGGCAGATGCCAGATATCCTTGAAGAGAATGAAAAGGACATGCAGGCAGCAAAGGGTTCAATCTCAACCGTTATGCTTGACCGTCTCCGGCTGACTCCTGAACGGATCAGAGGAATGGCGGACGGTATCCGGGAGGTTGCTTCACTGCCCGATCCCGTGCGGGTGCTGGAGCGAGTCGAACGCCCGAATGGATTGGTGATTGAAAAGACCGCCGTTCCGATGGGTGTTATCGCGATCATTTATGAATCCCGGCCCAATGTCACTTCTGACGCGGCGGCACTTGCAATCAAAGCGGGGAGTGCATGTGTACTGAGGGGCGGAAAGGAGGCGTTCCGCTCCGGTTATGCAATTGTAAAGGCTCTGCGGGAAGGATTGAAGGCGGTTGGCCTGCCAGAAACAGTGGTTTCGCTGGTCGAGGATACCACCCGGGAGAGCTCATATGAGCTGATGCGTGCAGTCGGACTGGTTGACCTGTTGATTCCGAGAGGGGGCGCAGGGCTGATTCGCGCCTGTGTCGAACAGGCAAAGGTCCCCTGTATCCAGACCGGCACCGGTATCTGTCATATCTATGTCGACGACAGTGCTGACCTTGACCGGGCGGTGGATATCATCGAAAACGCGAAGGCCTCCCGTCCGTCGGTCTGCAATGCCGAGGAGGTACTGCTGGTTCATAGCGCGGTTGTGGATCAGTTCCTGCCGGCACTGAAAAAACGGCTGGTCGACGAGAGAACAGCCGCCGGACTGGTTCCGGTCGAATTGCGGCTGGATGAACGTGCAGCGGCGGTCATTGATGGTACACCTGCCGGTGAAAAGGATTTTGACACTGAATTTCTGGACTATATTTTGGCTGTTCGTGTAGTGGACAGCGTTGACGAGGCGATCGCACATATTGCCGCCCATTCGACCGGCCACAGTGAGGCAATTTTGACCCAGACAGAGGAGCACGCCAACCGGTTTACAAAACTGGTGGATTCTGCGGCAATTTATGTCAACTGCTCCACTCGTTTTACCGATGGCGGCGAGTTCGGGCTGGGATGCGAGATGGGCATTTCGACCCAAAAGCTGCATGCCCGCGGCCCGATGGGTTTGGGTGAGCTGATGACCTATAAGTACATTATTCACGGCAACGGACAGATCCGCTGACCAGAAACACGAAAGGATGGGGATTCTGGATGGCAACATTCGGATTTATTGGAACAGGAAATATGGGGGGCGCACTGGCGATGGCAGTCGCGAAGGCAGTTGGCGGCGGCAACCTGCTGCTGGCTGATCATTCCCGCGAAAAGGCAGAAACACTGGCTGACCGGTTGGGCGCAAAAGTCGGAACAAACGCGGATGCAGCGGCACAGGATTTTGTTGTGCTGGGAGTCAAGCCGCAGATGCTGGTGGGGATGATGGCGGAGATTGCGCCGGTATTGCAGGCGCGTACCGCAAAGGGAGAGTCATTTGTCCTGGTCACGATGGCAGCCGGACAGTCGATGGAGAAGATCCGTTCCTTATCTGGGACAGCGGCGCCGGTTATCCGCATTATGCCGAATACGCCGGTTTCGATTGGCAAAGGGGTCATTTTGTATGACGGAATGGACGTCAAAGAGGGACAGTGGAAGGATTTTCTGGCGGCGTTTCAGCCTGCGGGGCTGCTGGAACCGCTGCCTGAGTCGCTGATTGACGCAGGAAGTGCTATTTCCGGGTGCGGGCCTGCGTTTGTCTATCTGTTTATTGAAGCACTGGCTGACGGTGGTGTCGAATGCGGACTGCCGCGCGCAAAGGCTTTGCAGCTGGCTGCAAAAACGCTGTCTGGTGCAGCCGAACTGGTGCTTACAAGCGGCAAACATCCCGGTCAGCTAAAGGATGATGTTTGTTCGCCCGGTGGAACGACGATTGCCGGTGTTCACGCACTGGAAAAAGGCGGTTTCCGGGCGCTCGGGATGGATGCTGTTAAAGCGGCATATGATAAAACAATGGCACTGAAATAACGGATGATTGCAGGAGAGCGGGGACGCCGGACGTTTTCGCTCTCCTGTCTGTTTGGAAAAGGGGAAGAGAGTGGGAGATCTGACATGAAATTTGCGCATGTTTATTTTGTCAACGGCACTGCATATGCCGGAAAATCGACGATTGTTAAAGCATTGGCGGAGAAATATGACGGCATTGCCTGTGAAGAGAATTATCAGGATACCCTTCTTGCCAGGCTGAACAGTGCTGAGTTTCCCAATTTGACGT
>DVLN01000149.1 GCA_018715465.1 Candidatus Faecivivens stercorigallinarum
TATACCAAATCCGCAAAAACCTGTCAATCCGCAAACAGACAGCCTGACTATTTTGCCCAGTTTTCCCGATTACGGCAAAGCTGCCGGACAGTTTCCTGCCCGGCAGCTCATTTTCACGTTTAACGCCAATACAGCAGATACAGCAGCGTCGCAACCATACCCGCCGCACACAGCAGCAGTCCGAATGATAACGACGAGGTCAGTATCTGTTCCTGACGGATCCGCAGCCGCTTGCGCAGCTTTTCGGCGGTCATTCCCTTCTCCATCCAGTAGTCTTCCGACTTTTCCCGGAAGAAGACGCGGTTCATCACGCCGATTCCCCTGTCGGCCAGCCCGTCGCAGAATCCGCAAACAGCCCCCAGCAGCACCTTTTCAAGCAGCACACGGTAGACGCTGTTTTCCAGATCCAGCCAGACCGGCCAGCAGTCAAGATATTCCCGCTGTCCGTCCGCCGTTTTGCGGGCAAGCAGCCGCATCACAGCCAGATAGATCACGACGCCGAACAGAATGCTGATCAGCGAACCTTTGAGGTTGGTGAGTGAGAAGTAGGCGATATCCCCCGCAGATTCCGCCCCGAAAAAGGGTGCGGTCAGGTCAGCAAGCTGATTCATCGTCAGCCCCGGCAGAATGCCGAATATCGGGATGATCAGCGCAACAACCGACAGGGTGACCACGCTCAGCGGCGACATATAGGATTTACGGATACCCTTTTCCGGCCGCTTTTTCTCCTTCGCGGTCAGGTGGACCTTCTGCGGACGGTCGATGAACAGGACGGTAAAGAGCTTGCCCATATAGGCAAGGGTCATACCGCCGGTCAGCAGGAATACCCATTCCAGCACTGTGATCCATCCGGCAGCACCGCCCGTTTCGGCGGCCATCTCCGCATATTCGACGATCCCTTCATGCAGCAGCGTCTTGCTGATATACCCCGAAAAGAGCGGGATACCGCCGATGCCCAGCGCACCTGGCAGATAAAGCACCATCAGCAGCGGTTTGCCGCGTCCCCAGCCTTTCAGCTCATTCAGGTTGAGCTTATGGGTGTTCATATAGATCACGCCTGCAACCATAAACAGCAAGAGCTTGAACAGCGAGTGGTTCATCATATGCAGCAGCGTTCCACGGGCTGCCAGCATATTCTCTTCGCCCAATGCCGCCACCAGTCCAATACCGATCAGGATAAACCCGATCTGGGACATCGACGAGCAGGCAAGTGTCCGCTTGAAGTTGACCGAAAACAACGCAAGCAGTGCGCCGCCGAACATCGTAATCACGCCCAGCGCCAGCAGCATATTCCCCCACGCCGGGTCATGCCGGAAGACGTTGACCGTTACCGCAATCACCCCGAAGATGCCGCTCTTGGTCAGAATGCCCGACAGCAACGCTGATGCAGGCGCAGGCGCGACCGGGTGAGCGGTCGGCAGCCAGATATGCAGCGGGAACATACCCGCCTTTGCGCCAAATCCCAGCAGCATCACAAACACAGCTGCCAGCGTCATGCCGCCCACTTCCCCGCCAAGGCTCCCGCCTGCGGAGAATCCGGCAGAGGTCAGTGCCGGAGTCAGCACAAAGATGCCGAACAGTCCGCACAGTGCGCCAAACGAGGAATAATACAGATACTTCTTAGCCGCCGCGACCGCCTCCGGCGTCCGCTCATGCAGTACCAGCGGCAGCGAAAACAGCGTCATCATCTCGTAACCCATATAGAAGGTCACTAGGCTACCCGCAAAGCCGACCAGCATCAGCGCCCCTTCGGTCAGCAGATAGAATCCGATAAACTGCCATTCCCTTTCCTCATGCGTGAGGTAGGAAAAGGCATAAAATCCGACAACCGCAAAGATGCAGGCCACCAGCAGAGTGAACAGTTTACCCATCCCATCCGTGCTGAGCATCAGCGCGAGATTGTCTCCCAGCGACAGCGCCGGCGTCAAGATCACACCGCTGCTGTCTGCAATCAGCACAGCGGCCAGTTCTGCCACGAATACACACCCGGAAACCAATCGAAGCGGTGTCCGCCTGTGCAAAACTGGCAGCGCCAGCACCAAAACCCCTGCCAGGACCGGCAGCAGAATCGGTATCAACAAAAACATACGCATTTTCTTTCACAACATGATTTAACCAAACAGATCCATCCCATCCCGGATCACCTGTACAATCGGAATCGCCAGTACACCCATCGCAAGGTTCATCCCGATCATGATGACCGAGACAAGGAAATCGCTCCGGCTCTCACGGACCTGGCCAACCTCCCAGTGGTGCTCATCTGGTGTATAAATGGTAATGACGGTGCGCAGGAAGTAGATCACGTTGAGGACGGTACTGATCGCCAGCGCAATCAGCGGTCACAGCGGTATATGCCATGTTGTCGTCCAGCGCGGCCTCCGCAAACAGCAGCTTGGAAGTAAAACCAGCCAGCAGCGGTACACCGACCATTGACAGCGCGCCGATGGTAAAGGTGACGCCTGCCGGAATGTTCCGCAGCCCCGCCCCGCGCAGCTGCGGGAAGGTGCGGCCGCGATCAGAAGCATCCGACAGGTCGGACGCCGACAGAAACAGCAACGCTTTGGTTGCGGCATGGCTGAAGATATGGAAGACGGCCGCGACGATGCCGGCGGTAATCCCCATCCCAAGGCCATATAAATGTAGCCTATCTGGGCGACCGACGAATAGGCGATCATCCGGCGGATATCCGTCTCCCGAATTGCGCTGACCGAGCCGATGATCATACCAGCAACACCCAGCACAAAGAAGACGTCAATCAGGTGGCTGCGGTCGATCAGGTCATAGCCGATGACCCGGCAGCAGAATTTGATCAGGAAAAAGATGTACCCTTTGGAAACCAAACTGGAAAGGATGGCCGCCGACGGTGCGATTGAGCTGCCGTAAGCATCCGGTACCCAGCTGGAAAACGGAAACAGTGCCGACTTGATACACAGGCCAATTCCGATCAGGCCGACCGATACCAGCAGCGGTGTCTCATAGGAGGAACCGGTGGTCATGATCTGGACGACCGCCTCATGGCAGGGCTGCATCAGCAGCTGGCCGGTCACATCATACAGGATACACAGCCCAAACAGCAGAAGGCCGGAACCGATCAGGCTCATGATCATATACCGCAGGGCGGCAAGGGTCGTGCGGCCCTTCTGGCCAATCATAATCAGGCCGCCGGCGGTGATGGTATTGATCTCAACGAAAACGTAACCGGTAAACAGGTCGTTGGTGTAGATCAGTGCCAGCAGCGAACTGAGCAGCAGGCTTGCCATCAGGAAATAGAGGTTTTGTTTGGTCTCCTCCACCTCGGTTTTGATATGGGCCATGCCGCCAATCAAAATCAGCTCTTCCATCACGCCGACAAACAATGCCAGCATCGTTTCAATTGTACCGAAGCGGATTTCGTTGCCCCATGGGGAAGGAATCTGCCCCATCGTATAATTGTAGCTTTTACCGATCTGGAGACAGAAGACCAGCGCGGCCAGACTCATCAGATTGATGACCGTCATCACGGCCAAGTTGAGCCGCCGTGCGCCGTCTTTTTTGAACGCGGAGGAAAGAATACCGGAAAGCATTGCAAAGACAATGGTCAGGGCAGGAAAGTTATAGACAATGCTCAATTGCTGTCCCCCTCCTTTCGTTTCTGATTGAATTCTGCTTCCATCGCGTCGACTTCATCGACCTGGTTTTGCAGTTTGGCAATCGTTTTTGCCGCCTCGAGGGCCTTGGCTGCTTCCTTTTTCTGGGCAGCCTGTTCCGGGGTTAAATGCCGCTGACGCCATGCCTCGTCCTTTTCCAGCTGTTCCCGGCGAATCCGCATCATCAGCTGGTCGATATCCAGCGTCTGGTAACGGGCATACAACCGGATGGAAAGGGAAAGCATGATCGCACTAACCGAAACCGAAACAACGATACCGGTCAGAACCAGACCAGCCGGAATCGGGTTGATGTAGGCTTCGACATCCTGCACCCCATTGATGACAGTGGGAGCGGTCCGCCCGGTGATATATCCTTTGGAGGCAAGGAACAGAAAGATCGCGCAGTCCATGATATCAAACCCGATGATCTTCTTGAACAGGTTTTTGTGCAGCAGCAGGGTCGTAAACCCGATTGCAAACAGGAAGATCGAGACGATCTCCTCAAAATTATGGAATTCCATCAGATCGTCCCCCTTCTGAACATCGAGTAGAATGCGTACATCGTGCAGGCAACCTCAACGCCGACAACAATATTGATCGGCAGGATACCGCCCGAACTGAGAATCGCGCCCGGCGTGCCCAGCGGGATTGCGCTGAGAATGCCGTTGGCACCGGTCAGGAAGAAATAGCTGACGATGATGCCGTAAACATACAGTGCGCTGATAATGGCACAGCAGCGGAGACGGTTCCCGTCCAGGCGTCAGAATAATCCGAATAACCGCGAAATTGGCTTTCAGGATCTCCCACAGCAGAATTGCCGCATACCGTATCGCCCTCGGCATCAGCCGCAGGTACCGCAGCTCTTTTTTCAGTGAAAAGCCCATGAACTTTACACCAAAGAGATAGACGGCGCAGGACAGGATCAGTCCCAGCACCACGATCTCAACTGTCACCCGGCCATTGAAGATCAGCCAGAGTGCAAAAAAGAGAACAACCATACTTTTCATTCCTTTCTATCCGGTTAAACCGGTACCTCGCGTGAAAGCAGAACTTTCACCTATTACTGATATTTTGACAAAAAATCAAGACATCGCCAATGTCTATTCTATGAGAAATATGCCGGATTCTATGGAATTTTTTATCAGATAACGCAAAGTCTGCTGTCTCTGTCCGCCAATGCAGGAC
>DVLN01000150.1 GCA_018715465.1 Candidatus Faecivivens stercorigallinarum
CATGGACAAACTGGCTGAATATACCCGTCGGCTGCTGGAAATTTCAGCCCGGCTGAAAAAATACGGTGAGATGGGAAGTATCGCACAGTATGATATGACCGCTACAGCCCCTGCCGGAGCTGCTGCGAGAAGAGGAAAACTATTGGCATTTATCCGCAGCGAGTCCCGCAGGATTCTGCTCAGCCCGCAGACGCTGGAAACAGTCGATTTTCTGTCTGAACCGGAAAATCTGTCCCAGCTGGATGATCGCCTCAAAGGGGAACTGCGTCTATACCGCCGCCGAATTGACGGGGTAACAGGCGTGCCGGAAACGCTGCTCACGGAATTGTCAGCGCTGACCGGGATGACCGAACAGATGTGGATTCACTGCAAACACAGCGGTGAATACGGCGAGCTGAAAAAGAACCTGTCCCGGATTATCGGCCTTCAGAAGGAGGCGGCCGCTTGCCGTCAGCAGGCCCGGGGCCTTTCTGCGCCTGCCCATCCGCTTGATCCGATCATTGACGGCACCGACGCGGGGATGACGGTCGGAAAGCTGACCACGTTGTTTGATGAAATCCGCAGACGGACTGTTCCGCTGCTCAGAGAGGTTGCTGCGTCCGGCCACCGCCCGGATGTGTCGTTTGTCTCTGTCGGCTGCCCGGAAGCGGTGCAGCGCCGGATTGCTTGGCAGCTGCTGGAAAAGGTCGGATACAGTTCACGGTATGGGGTGATGGGCAGCGGAGAGCATCCCTGCACCTACGGCGTCAACCGGTGGGACGTTCGGTTTACCGACCATTTTTATGAGAATAACCTGTTGCAGGGGACCATCTCGGCGATGCACGAGGGCGGACACGGAATGTATGAGATGAACGTGGACGAGAGCCTGATAGATATGCTGGCCGGTTCGGGCAGCCATGGTGCGATGCACGAGAGCAGCTCCCGTTTCTGGGAGAACATTGTCGGGCGGAGCCTGCCGTTTTGGGAGTTTGCGGCGCCGGTGTTTATCCGGGAAGCCGGACTGGACGGTGTGACACCGGAGATGTTCTGGCAGGCGGTCAATCAGGTGAACCCCGGTCCGGTGAGAATCTATGCGGATGAGCTGAGTTACAACCTGCACATTATGATGCGGTTTGAACTGGAAAAACAGCTGTTTGACGGCAGCCTGACCGTCGATGATCTGGACGAAGCCTGGAACGCCCTTTCGCAGGAATACCTCGGTGTGCTCCCGGCAAAACCCGCCGAGGGCTGGGCACAGGATATGCACTGGCCGGCCGGAATGTTCGGATATTTCCAGTCGTATACACTGGGCAACCTCTACAGTGCCCAGATTGCCGCCCGGCTTCGTCAAGAGCTGCCGCAGTTTGACCAGCTGCTGCGGGACGGAAACTTTGCGCCGGTTCGTCAGTGGCTGACAGAGCACTGGTATCGGTACGGACAGATTTATACCAACGATCAGCTGCTGAAAATGATGACCGGTGAGGAGCTTCAGGCCGGGTATCTGTGCGATTATCTGGACAGCAAGTTCCGGGAACTGTACCGGCTGTAACCGGCCGAAAGGAAGACGGTCAGGTGGACTGGAAAAATTTTATCGTTTGTGTATACAGACCACCGGATTGCTGATATAATATAAGTGGCGTAATATATTTGATGGAGTTGTATGAACGGCTTCTGCGCGCTGTTCTTTATAGATAAAAAACGGCAGTTTTGCCGTATGGAAAGGATGTCCTCTTTTGGATGTGACAATTCGTTTCGATGCCTGGGATCTTGCCTGTAAACGGCCGTTTGGCGCGGTCAGTACCGGGACTGAAATTACCCTGCGGGTATCGGTTGTAAAATCTGTTCGTCCGCAGCGGATGTATATTATCCTGCGAAAGGATGGCCTCAGTGACATGACCGTCACCGAGGAAAAGTTTTACAGCAATGTGACCGACCCGGAATCACAGCGTAAGATACTGTTTTCCCAGGTTTCCTCTTCTTTTCATTCCACGACCTACGAGGTTAAATTTACGATTGAAGAGGCCGGACTTTATTTTTACCGATTTGAAGTCGAGACCCAAAAGGGTATTCTGTACGTGGGCAGGGGCAAGAATGCCCGTGCGGTGACCGGAGATTTCCTGCCGGAATGGCAGCTGCTGGTTTACCGGAGTGATTATCATACCCCTGAATTTTTGCAGGGCGGCATCATGTACCAGATCTTCCCCGACCGTTTTCTGCGGGGAAGCAGCGAGCCGCTGCCGCAGACTTTGTCCCCCCGGATTATCCATAAAAACTGGGACGAACGCCCGCTGTTCACCTTTGACCTGCCCAACTATGAGGCGACCGACTTTTTTGGCGGCGACCTGGAAGGAATCCGGCAGAAGCTCCCTTATTTGCGGGAACTGGGGGTCAGCATCATCTATCTGAACCCGATCTTTGAATCGGCCAGCAACCACCGGTACAATACCGCCAACTATATGGCGGTTGACCCTTATCTGGGGACCGAGGAGGATTTTAAACGGCTGTGCAAAGAGGCCGGGGAAATGGGAATTCGTATTATTCTGGACGGCGTCTTCTCTCATACCGGTTCTGACTCAATTTATTTTGACAAGAATGGCCATTATGCCGGTGTCGGTGCCTGGGAATCGAGTGATTCTCCCTATTACAGCTGGTACAATTTCACCGATTCGGCTACCGGATATGACTGCTGGTGGGGATTTCCGACCCTTCCGAATGTCAATGAAACCGACCCGAACTACCTGGAATATATCTGCGGGGATGAAGGGGTGCTCCGTCACTGGATGAAGTGCGGCGCGTTTGGCTGGCGGCTGGATGTCGCCGACGAACTGCCGGATGAGTTTCTGATGCGGCTGCGCAAGTCGGTGAAGGGTTATGACCCGGACGCCTATATCGTCGGGGAGGTCTGGGAAGACGCTTCCAACAAATGTAGCTATGATGTCCGCCGTCCCTATTTGCAGGGGGAGGAGCTGGACAGCGTCATGAATTACCCCTGGTGCAACGCGATTTTGTCGTTTGTCCGTTCGGGGGACGCCGACGCCTTTTATACCGCGGTCATGACGATTCTTGACCATTATCCCTGGCCTTCGATTGCGACGCTGATGACGCCGCTGTCCACCCATGACTCGGTCCGTGCGCTGACGGCACTTGGGGTCGAACATGAGGTGCCCGCCCAGGACCGCCCGGAATACAAGATGACCCCCGAAGAGTATCAGAAGGGGGTACAGAAGCTGAAACTGGCCGCGGTGCTCCAGTATACGCTGCCCGGTTTCCCGTCGCTCTATTACGGAGACGAGATCGGGATGTATGGGTTTGCCGACCCGTGGAACCGCCGGACCTTCAGCTGGGACCATATCGACGACGGACTGCATGACTTCTATGTCCGGCTGGGCCAGATGCGCCGGGAGAATACCGCCGACTTTACCCGTCCGCTCAAGTTCTTTGACCTGGACACCGGGGTTATCGCCTATTCCCGCGGCAGCCTTCTGGTTGTGGTCAATGCGTCGGAATCGGATTATCAGTGGCCGGCGATGATTGACTCGCTGGTCTTCTCGACCGGAAACGCCTCGATCACCGAATCGGGCATTCTGGTCAGCAGGATGAGTGCCGCAGTCTTCCGCCTGCGGAAGGAATACTGGCAGGAATAACCGGGGCTGTTTGCCGGATGCTGCCGGGATGAGGATGCAGATAAAAAGGAGGTCTGCCTGATGACACCGCATATTGGAGCGGAAAAAGGGGATTTTGCCCGGACAGTGCTGATGCCCGGCGACCCTCTGCGGGCAAAATTTATCGCAGAAAACTTTCTGGAATCGCCCAGACTGGTCACATCGGTGCGCGGAATTTTCGGATATACCGGGAGCTTTGAGGGTGTGCAGGTTTCGGTGATGGCCAGCGGAATGGGATGTCCGTCTATCGGCATCTATTCCCATGAGCTGTACAGCTTTTATGATGTGCAGAATATCGTCCGCATCGGAAGTGCGGGTGCTCTGCGGGCGGATGTCCCGCTGCGGAGCCTGGTGATCGGGATGAGTGCGTCCACCAACTCCCGTTTTGGGGAGAAGTTTTCGCTGCCCGGCCTGATCGCACCGACAGCCGACTGGACGCTGCTGGAGACGATGGTGGACAGCTGCCGGGAACTGGGCGTGGACTACAAGGTCGGCAGCCTGTTTTGCAGCGATACCTTCTATGACGACCGGGATACCGGCGCGTGGGCAAAGATGGGATGTCTGGCGGTCGAAATGGAATCGGCGGCGCTTTATCTGACCGCTGCTGACTGCGGCAAAAGGGCACTTGCGATTTGCACCATCTCGGATTCTCTCGCGACTGGTGAAGCGTTGTCTGCTGAGGAACGGCAGACCGGTTTTACCGATATGATGAAGGCGGCGCTGGAGACTGCGCGCAGGCTGGGATAAAAAATCTGGCAGTCAGAGACGATGTCTGCTAATTTTTTAAAATAATTCTTGAAATCTTTACAAATACGGGTTATAATAGGGATTGTGAGGTTTTGGCCCCACTATTTTCCATTGTAATCCGTATTTTTCTGTCAGATAGAAAGGAAGTCTGATTTCATGACCAAAATTGATATCTTCTCCGGTTTTCTGGGCGCCGGCAAAACAACCCTGATTAAAAAGCTGATTGCAGAAGCCTATCAGGGGGAACAGTTGGTGCTGATCGAAAACGAGTTTGGCGAAATCGGAATCGACGGGGGATTTTTGAAGGATTCGGGTGTTCAGATCAATGAGATGAACTCCGGCTGTATCTGTTGCAGCCTTGTCGGCGATTTTGCGACCGCACTGCACCAGGTAATCGAACAGTACCATCCCGACCGTATTCTGATCGAGCCGTCCGGCGTCGGCAAGCTGTCCGACGTCATTCGTGCGGTTCAGTCGGCAGACACTGCCGGCGCTGTCCTCAACGGGTTTACCACCGTCGCGGACGCGGGCAAGGTCAAAATGTATATGAAAAACTTTGGCGAGTTTTACAACAACCAGATCGAGCACGCTTCCACCATCATCCTCTCCCGTACCCAGGGCGTCAAAGAGGACAAGCTGGAAACTGCCGTCGCGCTGCTGCGGGAACACAACGCCCAGGCTTCGATCATCACCACCCCCTGGGATCAGCTGACCGGCAAACAGATCCTGGCCGCGATGGAACAGAAATCCACCTTGCAGGCGGAACTGGAAGCGCTTGCTGCTGAGGCAGAGCATGAGCAGCATCATCATCACGACCACGAGGACGGCGAATGCTGCTGCCACGATCATGACCATGACCACGAGCATGAGCATCACCATCACGACCACAAGGACGGCGAGTGTTGCTGCCACGATCATGACCATGACCAAGAGCATGAGCATCATCATCACGATCACGAGGACGGCGAGTGCTGCTGCCATGATCATGACCATGACCACGAGCATGAGCATCACCATCATGACCATGAAGATGGCGAGTGCAGCTGCGGCCATCATCATGACCACCACCATCACCATGCCGACGAGGTTTTCACCAGCTTCGGACGTGAGACTACCCGCAAATTTACCGATGACGAGATTCTGCATGCGCTGGAAGCACTGGACGACGGCGACAAATATGGCGTTGTCCTGCGTGCCAAGGGCATTGTTCAGGGTGAAGACGGACAGTGGATTCATTTTGACTATGTACCCGGAGCGCCGGATGTCCGTCATGGCAGTGCCGAGATCATCGGCCGTCTGTGCGTAATCGGCTCCAAGCTGAATGAAAACGCAGTTGCCGCGCTGTTTGGCCTGAACTGAGAGGAGAAAAAGGATGGCAGCTGAGATTCCAGTATATCTGTTTACCGGCTTTCTGGAGGCCGGCAAGACTAAATTTATCCAGGAAACGCTGGAAGACCCCCGCTTTAACAGTGACAAGGAAAAGACGCTTCTTCTGCTGTGTGAGGAAGGGGAGGAAGAATATGACCCTGCCCGTTTTTATGACAGCAAGAATGTCTTTATCGAGACACTTGACGACCCGGAGCAGCTCAACGAGGTATATCTGACCGGCCTGATCCGCAAGACTAAGGCGACCCGCGTGGTACTTGAGTACAACGGCATGTGGCTGGTACAGGACCTGTACAATAAGATCCCGGAAAACTGGGTGATCTATCAAGAGTTTCTGCTCTGCGACGCGAACACCTTCCTTTCCTACAACCAGAATATGCGCCAGCTGGTGGTCGACAAGCTCAGTTCCTGCGAGATCGTTGTCTTTAACCGGGCACCGATGGATGTAGACAAGGACTCCTTCCATAAGATCGTCCGCGGCGTTTCCCGCCGGACGGATATCGCCTATGAACATCTGGACGGCAGCGTCGAATATGACGAGATCGAAGACCCGCTGCCGTTTGATATCGAGGCGCCGGTCATTACCGTTGAAGACCGGGACTTTGCCCTCTTTTATCGGGATATCGCCGAAGAACCGAAAAAGTACGACGGCAAGACGGTACACTTTAAAGGCATGGTTGCGCTGGATAAGCGGTTCCCGAAAGGGATGATCGCGGTCGGACGGTTTGTCATGACCTGCTGTGAAGCGGACACCCAGTATATGAGCTTCCTGTGCAACATCCCTTCTGGCGAACATCCGGCGCATAAGGACTGGCTGGAGGTCACCGCGAAGGTTGCGGTCAAGAACCACCCGCTGTATAAAGGCGTCGGTCCGGTGCTGACGGCAACTGCGATTGAAAAGGCGACGGCTCCTCAGCAGGAAGTCGCGACATTTTATTGATTACCCGAAAACGTCCATCGCCAGCCCCGATGGGCGTTTGTGCTTTTTGGAGGTCGGTCTGGATGGCGAAAGACAAAGACGGCTCTGCAAATCTGCTTGCCGAGATACTGGATTTACTGGGAACGGTGCTGGAATGGCTGGAAGATTTGTTTGGATGACAGTACGGGAGGAATTTACTGTGAATAGGGAATTTCAGGCGATCTGTAACTACATGGAAAGCTGTATGCGGGACATGGCGCACGACCGGGAACATGTCTGGCGGGTACTGTCTGCGGCGGCCGATATCGCCCGGCATGTCCCGGAAAAGGTGGATTTACGCATCCTGACTGCCGCCTGCCTGCTGCATGACATCGGACGCCCGGAACAGGACGCCGACCCGTCGGTTGACCATGCGGTGGTTGGTGCGGGAAAGGCATACCGTTTTCTGACCGGTATCGGCTGGACAGAGGAGGACGCCGGCCGGGTGCGGGACTGTATCGCTGCCCACCGGTACCGGAGCGGGAGCCAACCGCCCGCCGCCATCGAAGGGAAGATTCTGTTTGACGCCGATAAGCTGGATGTCACCGGTGCAATGGGGATTGCCCGGACGCTGCTGTACGAGGGGGCGCATGATGAACCGCTCTATCTGATCGGTGCGGATGGAATGCCGTCGGAAGGTAATCTGCCGGGTGAAGAGTCGTTTATCCATGAATACTGTTTTAAGCTGTCAAAGCTGGCAGACCGCTTTTTTACCGATTATGCCCGTAATATTGCATTGCGGAGAATGCCGGCGGCAGAACAGTTTTATCTCGCGCTGAAAGCTGAAATCACAGAAGGCTGTGCGGCGAGAAACTGGCTGATGGAAAACCTGGGGGACTGAGTAAAACGGGTTTATCCCCTCAATCAATCATATTGATCGGATATATGGATAAAAAAGTCGGAATCGTCCCATAAACGGGTCGTTTTCCGACCTTTTTTTCTGCCTGCGGCTGTGTTATCATAAAGACAGCGAAAACGGCACCGAATCACACATAGGATTGATTTTGAAAGGATGAGCGCAATGAAACAGGTTTATAATCCCTATCTTCCGCTGACGGAATTTGTCCCCGACGGTGAACCCCATCTGTTTGACGGACGCGTCTACATCTATGGTTCCCACGACGTCCCCGGCGGCGTCAAATACTGTGAAGGTCATTATGTCACCTGGTCGGCGCCGGAAGACGACCTGACCGACTGGCGGTATGAAGGCGTCATCTACCGCCGCGACCAGGACCCCTCAAATGCGGATGATAAGATGCAGCTCTGGGCGCCGGATGTCACCCGCGGCCCGGATGGACGGTATTATATGTATTATTGCTTCTCCTTCTATCCCGAGATCGGGGTTGCGGTCAGCGATTCGCCCGCCGGACCGTTTGCATTTTACGGCCATATCCATTATCCCGACGGTAAGGTCCTGCGGGAATTCATGCCGTTTGACCCGGCGGTGCTGACCGATGACGACGGACGGGTGTATCTCTACTATGGCTTTGCGCCTGCCGCCGAAAAGGAAATGAAGTTCCCCAAACTGTCCGAAGAGGAGCTGGAAAAGGTCCCCGAAGCGAGCCGCGCAACGATGAAACGGCTGATGGATATTCAATTCGGTGAAAATGGCATGGTCGCCGAACTGGAACCCGATATGCTCACCCTGAAGGAAACGCCCCGCGTGCTGATTCCCGGCGGTCACCATACCGCAGGTACCGGATTTGAAGGACATGGATTTTTTGAGGCGTCCTCCATCCGCAAGGTCGGCGAAAAATACTACTTTGTCTACTCTTCCCATAAGAGCCATGAGCTCTGCTATGCGACCAGCGACCGCCCGGACAGCGGCTTTGTCTACGGCGGCACAATCGTTTCCAACGGCGATATCGGTCTTGATGGACGCACCGTTACGGTCAACACCCTCGGCAACAACCACGGTGGTATGGTCAAGGCAAACGGGGAATGGTACATCTTCTACCACCGCCAGACCAACGGCACTGAATATTCCCGTCAGGGCTGTGCCGAAAAGATCGAGATTCTCCCCGACGGCAGCATCCCGCAGGTAGAGATCACCTCCTGCGGCCTGAATGGCGGCCCTCTCTGCGGAAAAGGCGACTACCCGGCCGCGATTGCCTGCCACCTGACCAGCCCCACAACGACTGCTTCGATCAACTACAACAACCCGGTCATGAAGACCCAGACCCGTATCACCGAGGAAACGGTAAACGATGAGCATATCCCGTTTGTCACCGCTGTCGGGGATGGGACGGTACTTGGATACAAGTATTTCCGGTTTGACCAGCTGGGCGGCGTAACCCTGACGGTGCGGGGAAGCTTTGACGGCACCGTCACCCTTTCGACCGACAGTGAAGGCAGCGAAAACGCTGTTGCGACCGCAGTTTCGGTCAACAGCAGTGACTGGACAGCGGTAGAGCTGGATGCACCGGTTTTGACTGGTGATCATGCGCTTTATCTGCATTTTGCCGGAACGGGCAGCATGGACGTTCGCACAGTGACGCTCAGATAATGGATACAAATAATAGCAGCCCTGCAGCTGGCCGAAGCCAGCTGTAGGGCTGTTGCGCTTGATGCAAGGATTTCAGACTTCAATAAAGGCAATTTTCTGTCGGATAAACTCGTCAAACTGTTCGGGTGTCCAGTCCTGCAAATCGTTTTTTTGCAGGACCGTCAGCCCTTCTTTCCATCCAAGCAGATAAAGGTCTTTGGATGCAATGATGCAGACGATTTCGTCATATCCAACCGGCTGTTTCTGACTGGCAGTGTCCAACTCAGCACCGTTTTCTGAAAAAAAGAAGATGGGTGACAGCCGTTTGCTGCCGCTGGCTGAGCAGCGTACCGGCTGCCTGGTCGTAGGGATTTTTCTTTTTCCGCTTCCATGGGATTAGAGACACAATGCCAAGCACCAGCGCCGGAATGCCGAGATACAACATCCTTCCAAGCTCTGCCGGGTTGCCAAGTGCTCCGAAACAGAGCAGCAGCCCCAGCAGCAGGTTGAGAATCCCGCCGGTTTTATGCAGCCTGCGCCAGAGGATGGCCGTTCCGGTTCCATACCCTGCCGCGCCTGCCACAAGCAGGATGACCATTTCCGGTTCCATCAGCCCGGTCATCAGCAGCAATACACCGAGTATCCAGTCGATGACCCCGAGGGCCGACCGGTATATCTGGCGGAAACGGAGTTTTTCGCTGGGAAGTTTTGGCAGGCTATTCAATTTGTCGGTCAGTTTCCAAAGCCTCGGATACTGGGTGCGGGAGCAGATTTCGGTCAGCTTTTCAAGCGCTATGCCCAGCTGCTGACGGGCGTCAGGTGTCTGGACCGGCGTCATGTTGAACAGGAAATTTTTCTCCATCATTTTCACCTCGTCTGGCAGGATGTTGTCTGTTTGCCCTGATTATAGCATAATGGCAGCCGGGGAGTGGTGAAAGAATTTTAAACATCTTTCAACGCAAGATGTCAAAAAGCTGACATTTCGGCCTTTTCATCCATTTTGCAGTCTGGTATAATGGGAAAAAGGAGGTGTCGGCGTGCGGCATGAGATTATTTTGCAGGACCCGGCGGCAGGTGCGCATTTCTTCCATTCCCGCAGCGGCGGAAACAGCGTAACCCCTCACTGGCATCACAGTCTGGAGATCCTCTATCTTCGCGCTGGCAGCCTGCGGGTGGAGTATCCCGACCATTGCGAGACGGTCGAAGCGGGGGAATTTACGCTGATCAACTCCTGCACCGTCCACGCGGTGGTCAGCAGACCAAATGACGCGCTGGTCCTGCAAATTCCGATTGAGCTGTTTGAGGGGCAGGTCGAAAATTATGAGCTGCTGATGTTTACCCTTCCGCCGCCCGGTACCGAAGGGGAGGGTGGTATCAAACGGGAGGTCATCCGGGAACTTCTCGACCAGATGCTGGATTTGTGCGATGAGCGGCCGGAAGGGTATCTGCTTGCATTTAAAAGCCTGCTGTACCGGCTTTTGTATCTGCTGGTCCGGGACTTTTCGGTTCGGAAGGTGCGGGGGGAGTATGAGCATTCCCTGCGGCACCTTGACCGGCTTCAACAGATGATTGGCTGTATCGAAGCAAATTATAACCGGCGGATACGGGTACGGGACATCGCCGAAATGCTGGGATACAGTGAAGATTATCTGTCCAGAATTTTTCGCAAGCAGATGGGGATTGGCATTGTCGATTATCTGTACGAGATCCGGTTGGGGCATGTCTACAACGACCTGCTGACCAGCGACCGGCCAGTCGGGGAGATTTTTGAACAGCACGGGTGTTTTAACCGCAAACTGGCTGTCCGGCTGTTCCGTCAGCGGTACGGAGCGGCGCCGGGTGAACTCCGCCGGCAGACCAGACGGTAAAAGAAAAACACGCCAGAAGTCGTCCTTCCAGCGTGTCTTTTGCGCCTTACGAAAAATCAATCCTGTTTTTCGAACATGTCCTTGCCGACGCCGCACAGCGGGCAGACATAATCGTCGCCCAGTTCCTCAAAGGGAACGTCGCCGTCGTAAACATAACCACATACGGTGCATACATATTTTGCTTCCATGTTCATTTTCCTCCTGTTAGTCTTCGGGCTGATAGGTCGGAGCGTTTTTGGGGCTCTTGCCCTTGATTACCCGGTGATAATATGAGTAGGTCATCGGGGCCGCGGTCGAAAACCGTTCCGCTCCGGTTACCTCACCGATAAAAATAGTGTGGGTGCCGCAGTCGTGCGAGTCGATCAGCTTGCAGGTGATGACACCGCAGCTGTCCGCGACTGCCGGCAGGAAATTAACCAGCTTCTGGCCGACCTCGGCAAATTTTTCGACCGCAGGGTCAGCCGCCGACTGGAATCCGAATGCGCCAATAATCCGGGGATTGCTCTGCTCGGTCAGAATGGAAACGGCAAATTTTTCCGACTGTCTGATACATCCGTTGGTATAATTATCCTTGTTGACGCTGACGGCAATGGTCATCGGCGAGGCGGTAATCTGCATCACGCTGTTGGCGATACAGCCGACAGCCCGTCCTTCATCCCAGGTTGTGATCGCGTATACCCCATAAGAGAGGTCATAAAGTACTGTTGCATCCATCTGTTCCGCCTCCTGAATTATGCTGGTCATTTTCCCACAAAACAGACAACCGGTGTTGTGGTTGTCAATAAATTTAGAATAATTCTAAATCATTGAAGAAATTATACCATATTCTCCCTAGCTTGTAAAGAGATATTTTTACACAAAGAATATGCCCTGCTTTTGGCAGAATAATGCAAACCGGCAAAAAATGTGCTATACTGATAAAAATAAGCATAAGATTTTGATGCAAAGGACGGTTGACATGAACAGGATACAGACGTTTCAGCAGGCAATAGATTATATTCACGCCCGGCCCCGACTGCGGCTGGAAGGGGATGAGGCGTCCAGCCGGGCGGCAGCTTTTCTGCACCGGTTGGGAAACCCCGGTCGCGGCCTGCGGCTGGTCCATATCACTGGGACCAACGGCAAAGGCTCTGCCGCCGCGATGCTTTCCTCGATGCTGACTGCATCCGGGTGCAGGACGGGGCTGTTTATCTCGCCGTATGTGCTGGAATTCCGGGAGCGGATACAGATTGATCATGAGATGCTTCCCCAAAAAGCACTTGTCCGGCTGGTCGAACAGGCGGCCGGGGCGGTTGAAGAGATGGACAGGGGAGGGTCACCGGTCAACGAGTTTATTCTGGATTTCGGGCTTGCGATGCTGTGGTTTGAGCAGCAAGGATGTTCCGCCGCTGTTATTGAGGCAGGAATTGGCGGACGGCATGACGCGACCTGCTGCCTGCCGCCGCCGGCACTGTCGGTGATCATGGGAATCGGGCTGGACCATACCGCCGTCCTCGGCGATACGCCGGCAGAAATCGCAAGGGACAAATCCGCAATCATTAAGGGAAATCCTGCACTGCTCTATCCTGAGCAGCCGCCCGAAGCGATGGCGGTTGTGATGGAGCAATGCGCCAATACTGGTTCAGAACTGGTCATTCCCAGCCTGCGGGAGGTGGAGATTCTGTCGGAGGGGCTGACCGGGACGATCTTCCGATATGGTGGGCAGGACTATTCACTGCCGCTGCTGGGCCGCTATCAGGTTAAAAACGCGGTGACGGCCATCACCGGCGGAAAGATGCTGGGGCTGGATGAGCAGACTATCCAAAAGGGGATTGCACAGGTATCCTTTCCCTGCCGTCTGGAGCTTGTACGCACTGCGCCGCCGGTCATTATCGACGGTGCGCATAATCTGCATGGAATGAACGCGCTGAAAGAGAGTCTGCCGCCCCTGCTGGGGGATAGGCGTCCGGTTCTGCTGGTGGGGATGCTGCGGGACAAGGATTTTTCCGATGCACTTTCGGCAGTTGCGCCGCTCGCCGAAAAGATCATCACCGTCGCGGTTGATAATCCCCGCACCACGTCTGCCCAGGAGACAGCAGCTGCCGCCCGGACGGGCTGTGAAGATGTCCGGGCCGTCGACGACTGGAGAGAGGGGCTGTCACAGGCGCTGGAACTTGCACAGAATGAGGAGCGGGCGCTGGTCATCTGCGGATCGCTTTATCTGGCGGCAGACTGCCGCGCATGGCTGAATGAGACAAAATAAGAAAAACGGTCAGGTGTTAAAGCCTGACCGTTTTTGTATACCTATAGCTTGCGGCACTGCCTGATGAGCTGTTTGAGCTTTTCAATTCCGGGCCGCAGTCTGTCGTATGCCATCAGTATCACGCCTGCTGCCAGGACAGCACACCACAGCCAGAAAAACCATTCCAGATGGTGCGTTTTCAGAAATCCCGGCAGACCGGTATAGACCCTTGTCCATTCCACTCCGGCCGGTGAAACCGAATAAACGCATGGATAGACCGAGCTGAGCACGCCCAGAACCAGCAAGATGACCAGGGAAAGGCCGCTGGTGGCACCTCCGGCGATCAGCCGCACAAGACGCGGGTTTGCTTTTTTGATACTGGCAGCGGGGGCGGGTTGTCCGCCGCCATGGGTCATGCTGTCACATTCTTCCAATAGCAGGTAATCGGTCGTGACCTGAAACAGTTTGCTCAGGCGGATGACATTTTCCGTGTCGGGCATGGCTGTATCGGATTCCCATTTGGAGATTGCCTGACGGGAAATGTTGATCTGTGCGGCGAGCTGTTCCTGTGAAAGGCCGCTGGATTTTCGGAGCAGCTGCAATTTTTCACCGAATGTCATAGTCGGGGACCTCCTTTGCTGTTTTCAGGATAACATCTGTCCCGCAGAATGTCTATCAGCTCGGCTTTCCATTCCCGCAACCAGGCTTTCCATTTCTGCTCTTCTGATCAGATCAGCGACGGTTAGTTGTCCATCCCGGCCAGTCGCCGTACGACGAATCCCGCTTCAATCAGCCCTGCAACAGGCGGACAGAAGGCAATCGAGCCCGGCGCATACCGTCCGTTTCCGGCAACAACAGCCTTGACCGGCGGTTCGGTTGAATAGAGGACGTCAAACGCTGTCAGTCCCCGTTTGCGTGTTTCCCGGCGCATGACCCGCGCCAGCCCGTCCCCAGCACCGCAGCTGGCTGTTTCTTCGATTTTCCCGATCCGAAAGGCGGTCGGGTCCAGACGGTTGCCGGTCCCGAGACTCATCAGCAGCGGGATGCCGGCCTGCTGGCAGCGGGCGGCAAGGTCGAGTTTGGCGGTGACGGTGTCGATGCAGTCGACGATATAGTCCGGCTGCTGTGCAAACAGTGCATCCGCTGTATCCGCTCCATAAAACATCTGGAGTTTCACAACTTCCAAACGCGGGTTAATGGAGAGCAGCCGCTTTGCACAGGCTTCGGTCTTTGGCATGCCGATTGTCTCACAGGTCGCGATCATCTGGCGGTTGATGTTGGTTTCGTCCACCTCATCGTGGTCCATCAGAATCAGCTTGCCGATTCCTGCCCGGCAGAGTCCTTCTGCACAGGCGCCGCCGACACCGCCCAGCCCGATGACTGCGACGCATTTCTGTGCGAGCGTCGTCATTTTCTCTTCCCCCAGCAGCAGTGTCTGGCGTGCCTGCCACTTTTCCAACATATTCAAATCCATCCTTTCAGCATATGAAAAAGGCTTCCGCTTTCGCAGAAGCCTTAGCTTTTAAAGTGACCCGCCTTGCCGTCGCATGGAATATAAACCCGCTTCTCAGCAGGTGGGTACCATCCCGCAACGCTCACGCTCCCTTCTTCCGGCAAAGCCGGGAGGTCTGCAATCCTGATGCGGCGACCGGTTCCCGTTTTAAATGTGTTCGGATTTAAAACACCACACTTACTCGCACAAGGCAGAATGTCTACTCTTTTCTGTGAGAACAGTATAACAAATCCTGCTCCGAAAATCAAGAGGAAAGATTTACTTTTATGAAAAGTTTGCCAAAAGACAACAAATTATAAATAAAAATACAGCAACTCTGACGGTACACCGATCTTTCGGTCAGCTGTTTTCCACCGTCTGTCCCACGAACAGGTCGTCCCGGGTGATGTTTTTCAGCCATTTTCCGCTCCGGTAGTGGCGAATGACCCACGGCCATTTGACAAACTCATCGGTACACAGCAGAAAATACACCCACAGCACCGGCAGCTTGAGGACAAACGCCGCAAAAAAGCCCAGCGGCACCGCATATCCCCACATGTCAATCAGGTCACAGACAAACCCGAACCGGCTGTCTCCGCCCGCTCGGAATGCGCCTGCAATCAGCGTTGTGTTGACCGCAGCCCCCATCACATAATAGGTGTTGATCAGCAGCATGTATTTTAGATAGTGCATGCCCGTTTCGGTCAGTGCTGCAAAGTTCATCACAATCGGGATGGACGCCAGCACAATCAGCCCGCCGATCGCGCCGGTGATGACGGTCAGTTTCATTAACTTTTTAGCATACAGCGCGGCCTCTTCCAGCTGGTTCTCACCGATCTTCTGTCCCAGCAGGATGCCGCCTGCATTGCCCAGCCCAAAGCAGAGGATCGTCCCGAAGTTGCGGACGACCACGACAAAGGAGTTGGCCGCGACCGCATCCGAACTCATATGTCCAATGATGACCGAATACATCGAAAAGCCGATGCCCCAAATGACGTCGTTTCCCAGCGCCGGCAGCGACAGCCGGACAAAGTCCTGGAACAGCAGCCGGTTACGGGTCAGCATTCCTCTGAGACTGAGCTTGACATGTTCGCTCTTTGCCGATACGATCATGCACAGCCCCAGCTCCAGCAGCCGGGAGAGGGAAGTCGCAATCGCGACTCCTGCCGCACCCAATTTGGGTGCTCCGAACAGCCCGAAGATAAAGACTGCGTTGAGTAGAATGTTCGTGCAGAAGGTAAAGATATTGAGCGCGGTGCTGATGACAACCCGGCTGACACTGCGCAGCACCGATAAGTACACTTCGATGATCCCGCAGCAGAAAAACGATACGCTTAAAAACCGCAGGTAGCCTGCTCCCAGCCGGATCAGCTCAGGATCTTTGGTGAAAAGCGTCATCATCAGTTCCGGCACTGTCAGTGCTGCTGCTGCAAACAGCGTGGAAATCGCCATCGAAAACCGCAGTGCAATGCCCTGTACCGTGGCGATCGCCCGGAAATCTCCCTTGCCGTAATACTGTGCACAGAGCATGCTCGCGCCGGTTCCCAGTCCGAAAAATACCATGAACAGGACGCTGGTGTACTGCGCGGCCAGCGAGACTGCGGAGATGGAGGACTGACCGACAAAATTGAGCATAACAACGTCGGCCGAGTTGACCGATGCGCTGAGCAGGTTTTGCAGCACGATCGGAACGACCAGTTTGGTGATCTGGCCGGCGAAGGTGTTTTCGTCCGGCCTTTTAAACTTCAGCAGTTTCATTTGCTGTCCCTCATTTGTGCAGAAAATGACCGGCAGAAGGTCAAAACCAATGCTTTGATGACTGCTGCCGGTCGATCATCATTCTTCTTCTGCTTCTTCTTCGCCTTCGTAGTATCCCATCAGCTTTTCCAGAAACAGATTGCCGATCTTTTCGTATTCGTCATCGTCGTCGATCGACGCGAGGAATTCTTCGCCGTCTTCTTCTTCGCTGACCAGGACAATCAGCTCCGCGTCCTCTCCCAGCGCCTGGGTAGGATCATCCAGATGGGGGGTAGCGGCGACATAGGATTTTCCGTCAACATCCATCTGTGCCAGCAGTTCGACGACGCTTTCCACCCCTTCTTCATCCTGCAGGGTAAGCAGCTCGGGTTCTTCCAGTTCGTGGTAGTATTCGATCATCTTCATAACCATTCCTTTCCCTTGCACACATGAAAGCCGCCGGAGGGCTTTGGACCTGTGAAGCAAATTGTACGTTTTTATTGTATGCGATTGACGGGGTAAAGTCAATACGTTTTTGTAAAATCTCATCGGGACAAAAATAGATTTTCGGTAAAGGGAATC
>DVLN01000151.1 GCA_018715465.1 Candidatus Faecivivens stercorigallinarum
TTCAGATATTTACGTTATTTCCTGAATATACTATTATTTTTTCAAATTCAGAAAAAACGGTTATAATCGACAGTTTTTGCGAGCAAATTTCCAACAAGTTTATAAGGTTTGTGAATGGAAAATGACGGCAAATACGGTATAATTATAACTGTTCTATTGAGGAATTTCTGATTGATTGTATATTTCTTGCATATTCAGTCAGACGGACAATGATATGGCGGCGGGAAGGCTCTGAAAGGACCTTCCTGACCGCCCATTTCCATTTAAAAAAATCAAAAAGGAAGGTATCCTGTTATGAAAAAAATGCTCACCATCCTGCTGGCCGGTCTGACCGCCGCCAGCCTGCTTGCTTCCTGTGGTTCTGCCGATGGAAACTCCTCCTCTGCTTCTGACAGCAGCACATCCAGCACGGAGTCCGCTTCCGGCGAGACCAGCGAGACCAGCGAAGCAACAAACCGTCTGGAAGAGATCAAACAGAAGGGCGTCATCGTCCTGGCAACCTCTCCCGACTTTGCTCCGCAGGAGTTTGAGGACATCTCCAGCGGCGAAAAGACCTATGTCGGATGCGACATTGATCTTGCCCAATACATTGCCGATTACCT
Source organism: Candidatus Faecivivens stercorigallinarum (assembly GCA_018715465.1). Lineage (GTDB taxonomy): Bacteria > Bacillota > Clostridia > Oscillospirales > Ruminococcaceae > Faecivivens > Faecivivens stercorigallinarum. Next base: position 603 of record DVLN01000151.1, read on the forward strand.
CGGGGTAGAACTGGAAATTCAGGCAATGGACTTCCAGGCCTGCCAGGCTGCCGTTTCGACCGGCAAGGCGGACTTTTCCATCTCCGGCTATGCTTGGAAGGAAGACCGCGCCGAGAACTATGAGCTCACCGACTTTTTTGGCAAAGATGATGACGGACAGGTTGTCATCGTTCCTGCCGACAAGGCAAGCGATTATCAGTCCCCTGAGGACTTTGCCGGCAAGGTTATCGGCTGCCAGAACGGTTCGCTGCAGCTCTCGCTGACCGAAACCCAGCTGCCCGACGCTGAGGTTCAGCTGATTGACAACCTGGGCAGTGCGGTACTGATGGTCCAGAACAACAAGATTGATGGACTCGCATGTTCTGGCAGTCAGGCTGAAATCTATGTCGAGAAGAACAGTGCCCTTGCACTGGCTGACTGGGAATTTGAATACTCCAGCGATGGCAACGTCGCGCTGATCATGAAGGGTGAGACCGAACTGGTCGAAGAGATCAACAAGGCGATCGCTGAGGTCAACGAACAGGGTCTCTACCAGCAGTGGAAGGAAGAAGCGACTGAACTGGCACTTTCACTGGGAATTGACGTCGGCTGATTCTGTTTAGGAAGGCTGCACAGTCCGAAAGGTGACTGTGCGGCTGTATTCATTTTTTATCATCTATCGGAAGGGAGCCTTGCCACTTGACCGTCATTGAAAACATGATTAAGATTTTGCAGCGGTACCCGAACCTGTTCCTGATCGGCACAGGGTATACCCTGCTGCTGAGCGCGATCACCGTAATCTGCGCATCGGTTCTGGGTGCATTGCTGGCGTTGATGCGCCGCAGCCGGCTGCATATCGGGAAATTTTACCCGCTGCATCTGCTTGCAACCATTTACATCGAAATCGTCCGCGGCACGCCTATGCTGTTGCAGCTGTATTTCTTCTATTTCCTGCTGCCCGCCCTGCTTCCGTTTTTGGAAATGAGCGACTTTACCAGCATTACTGTCGCTTGTATCGTCAACTCGTCCGCCTATGTTGCCGAGATCATCCGTGCCGGTATCGACGCGGTCGACAAAGGCCAGACTGAGGCAGCCCGTTCGCTGGGCCTCAACAGCCGCCAGACAATGATCCGGGTCGTCCTGCCGCAGGCAATCAAAAACATCCTGCCGGCACTGTGCAACGAATTTGTCATGGTTATCAAGGAAACCTCGCTGGCATCCACCTTCTTTGTCGGCGAACTGATGACCCAGTACAAGACCATTTCGGGCGCACTTTATCTGCCGATCGAGCCGCTGATCATCGTCGGCTGCATCTATTTCATCCTGACCTTTACACTGTCCAAGTGCATTGCTGTCTTTGAAAGGAGGCTGAAGGCAAGTGAACGCTAATACCTTGATTCAGGTTGAAAACCTCTGCAAGAATTTCGGCCATCTGGAAGTCCTCAAAGGCATCACCGACCATATCGACAAAGGTGAGGTCGTCTCGATTATCGGCCCTTCCGGCGGCGGCAAATCCACCTTTCTGCGCTGCCTGAACCTGCTGGAAGTTCCGACCTCCGGCAAGATCTATTTTGAAGGGGTCGATATCACCGACAAAAAGGTCAACATTGACCTCCACCGTCAGAAGATGGGGATGGTTTTCCAGCACTTCAATGTCTTCCCGCATATGACGGTCGGCGAGAACATCACCCTGGCCCCCACCCTGCTGGGCAAGAAAAATAAGGCCGAGGCTGCCGAACAGGCAAAGGAACTGCTCAACCGTGTCGGCCTGCTGGATAAGATCAACGATTATCCCTCCCGTTTGTCGGGCGGCCAGAAACAGCGTCTGGCGATCGTCCGCGCACTGGCGATGGAGCCCGACGTCATGCTGTTTGACGAGCCGACCTCGGCGCTTGACCCCGAGATGGTCGGCGAGGTTTTGCAGGTCATCAAGGACCTGGTCAAGAGCGGCATGACCACCGTCGTCGTCACCCACGAGATGGGCTTTGCAAGAGAGGTCTCTGACCGTGTCTTCTTTATGGACGGCGGCATTATCGCCGAACAGGGCACCCCCTCTGAGCTCTTCGGCCATCCGCAGAACCCCAGAACACAGGAATTTCTGGGCAAGGTCCTCTACTGAGTGATTCAGGAACCGTTCCCTGCCGGGGAATGGTTCCTGTTTTTATAGCAGGCGTTTTCCACCAGAATTACTCTTTACAGCGGCGGAAAAGGCGAATATAATAAGATTATGATGCCAACAGAAAGGAAGATCAAACCATGGCTGACAAACAAAAATACCTAAACTGGCTGGATGAACACGCCGGACTTTTTGCAGATGTTTCCGACAGCATCTGGGAATATGCCGAGCTGTCGCTGATGGAGGAAAAATCCTGTGCACTGTACGTCAAGCTGCTGCGGGAAGAAGGTTTCACCGTTGAAACTCCTGTCGCCAACATTCAGACCGGCTTCAAAGCAACCTACGGCTCCGGCCGCCCGGTCATCGGAATTCTCGCTGAATATGACGCGCTGACCGGCCTGTCCCAGGTTGCAGGCTCAACCACCCGTCAGGAACTGGTCAAAAACGGCACCGGCCACGGTTGCGGCCATCATATGCTGGGCGCAGGCGCAATGGCGGCGGCCTATGCGGTTAAGAAATATCTTGAGGATGCCGGTCCCGGTCATGGCACGGTCATCTTCTTCGGCTGTCCGGGTGAAGAGGGCGGCGCAGCCAAAGCGTTTTATGCCCGCGACCACGTTTTTGACGGGCTGGACATTGCGCTGACCTGGCACCCGGGCGACATCAACGCCGTCCGCACCGGTTCCTGCAACTCCTGTATCCAGACCGAGTACCGCTTTACCGGCATTGCCTCCCATGCGGCAGGCGCACCTGACAAGGGCCGTTCGGCGCTGGACGCAGTTGAGCTGATGAACATTGGCGTGCAGTTTTTGCGGGAACATATGCCCGACCACGACCGCATCCACTATGCGATCACCGACGCGGGCGGCAACTCCCCCAACGTCGTCCAGCCGCGTGCACGGGTGCTGTACATGGTCCGTTCCGAGCTGGCAAAGAATGTCCGCAAATTGCAGGCGCGGGTAGATAAAATCGCCGAAGCTGCCGCAATGATGACCGAGACCAGGATGGAAAAGCGGTTCATCGACGGCTGCGGCAACACCGTTCCCAACGAAGTATTGGAAAAGCTGATGTACAAAAACTTTGAAGAAGTCGGTGTTCCGCATTATACTGATGACGAACTGGCCTATGCACAGGCAATTGTCGACGGGTATGAACTTCCTGCCGATGGGCTGCCGGGACGGGGCGAATTCTATGAGTCCGCCGAGTGCCAGAAGATCATTGCAAAGCTGTCGGACAACGGCAAAAAGCCGCTCAACGATTTCCTGATGCCGTTTGTTCATTCCAATCAGGTCAGCTGCGGCTCGACTGACGTCGGCGACGTTTCCTGGCTGGTGCCGACCGTCCAGTGTTCGGCTGTCGGATTTGTTTCGGGCGCGCCCGGGCACAGCTGGCAAAATGTTTCCTGCGGCCACACCTCGATTGCACACAAGGGCCTGCTGACCGCCGGCAAGGTTATCGCCGCAACCGCGATCGACCTTTATGAGAGCCCCGAAACAGTCAAAGCCGCCAAGGAAGAGTTTGACAGCATTGTCGTTCCGGCTGGCGGATATTGCTGTCTGGTGCCGGAGGATGCCGTTCCGACCAAGATCGACGACCCCTGGGATTGACAAAAGCAGTAAAACGCGGTATAATGCCAGTAACTTTGGGCACCGCCAGGATAACTGACGGTAAATTCTGAGGCGCCGGACAGCAGACCCGCTGTCCCGGTGCACCCACAATATTGGAGGTAATTTTTTTGGACGACGGGCGAACGTGGCTCATTCTCATTCTGGTGATTTCGACGCTGCTGAGCTGCTATATATCGGCAGTTTTATCGGCGATCACCCACCTTTCGGATGTTACGCTGCATGACAAGGCGGAAGACGGCGATGCAAAGGCTGTCCTGCTCGACCGGCTGATGCACGGCAGCTTCCTGGACAGTGTACGGACCCTCAGCTCCTTTTTTGGCTGCGTCACGACCCTGGTTTCGGGCTGGCTGCTGTATGGTGTCTTTTACCGGCTGTTTGAACAGCTGTGGGAAGGGATCGGTGTCGGACTGCTGCGTGGGGCAACCTGGCTGGCAGCAGTGCTGGTTATCTCTTTCTGTTTTATTATTGTGGTCCGCAAGATTCCGGGGCGGCTGGGCAAAAAATACGCCGACCGCTTTGCATTTTCCAGTGTGTCAACCATGTACTGGCTTGTACGGGTGTTTTTCCCGCTGTGCGGAATCATCCGGCTGGTTTCCCGCTGGATTGGCAGACTGTTTGGCATTGGCCGCGAGGCGGAAAACGAACAGGAAACCGTCACCGAAGAGGATATCCGGCTGATGGTGGATACCGGCGGCGAGATGGGCACGATTGAAAAGAGCCAGCAGGAGATGATCGAAAACATCTTCGAGTTTGACGACAACACGGCCGGGGATGTGATGACCCACCGTACAGACGTCGTCGCGGTCGAAGAAACAGCAACTGTTGCCGATGTCGCGTCGCTGGCGGTGGAAACCGGATTCTCCCGGCTGCCTGTCTACAAAAAGAATCTGGACAACATTACCGGCGTCATCTATGTCAAGGACCTGCTCAAACTGATCGCGGATAAATCCGCCATCGGCGAAGACCTGTCGGCAATGCCCATCACCGGTTATATCCGCCCGGTCATCTATGTACCGGAATCTGCTGGCTGCCGTGCACTGTTTGCACGTTTCAAGGCGACCAAGACCCATATCGCGGTCGTAGTCGACGAATACGGCGGAACGGCCGGTCTGGTATGTATGGAGGACATTCTGGAATCCATCGTCGGCGATATTGAGGACGAGTACGACGAGCAGGAAGAGGAAGTCAGCCGTCTGAAGGAAAACGAGTTCATGTTTGACGGAACCATCGACTTAAAAGACGCAGGCGAACTGCTGGAGATCGAATTCCCGGAGGACGAGGACTACGACACGCTGGCCGGCTTTATCACCCATATGTTAGGATACATCCCGGATGAAGGCACGACGCCTTACATTGACTTCTCTGGCTGGCGGTTCACAGTCGTCATCGTCGATGACCGCCGGATCGAAAAGGTACGGGCGGCACATACCCCCTTTACCCCAGTTGCAGAAGAGTCCGCTTCGGAACCGGAAAAAGACCCCGAAACCAAGGACGAAAAGACGGACGAAAAAACGGCTTGACCGTATAATAAACCCTGTGGAAACCCCGGAACAGAACCGGAATTTTCCACAGGGTTTTTCTGTTACATAGTTAAAGCCCGGTCAGTCGATAAATCCGCCGCCCAGCACGACATCCCCATCATAAAAGGCTGCTGTCTGCCCGGCAGCGGGGGCCCGCTCAGGGGCATCAAAGACGACCGACACTCTTCCCTCCCCGATCATGCGGACGGTACAGGGAGCTGCTGCCGCACGGGAACGAACCTTTACGCTGCACCGCATTTCGCCGGTGCGCGCAGCGTCAAACGCGCCGGGAAAGGTTTCGGAGAGATCAGAAACAGTGATCTGGCTTTCATACTCATCTCCGCCCCAGGCAAGGTAAATTCTGTTTTCTGCCGGGTCAATCCTGCGGATAAAGACGGGTTTACCAAGTGCAATCCCCAGTTTTTTCCGCTGACCGACGGTGTAGTGGATAATCCCGCGGTGATGACCGCAGACGCTGCCGTCCGGGGCGATATATTCTCCTTCCGGGAAAGTCTGCCCCAGCCGCCGCTCGATATATCCGGCATAATCGCCATCCGGGATAAAGCAGATCTCCTGGCTGTCCGGCTTGTCGTGACAGGAAAGCCCGGCCTTTTCGGCAATCCGGCGGACCTCATCCTTCGGCAGACGGGCAAGCGGGAAATGGAGCCTTCCCAGCTCTTTCTGGGTCAGGCGGCAGAGCATATAGGACTGATCCCGCGCCTTATTTTCTCCCGCCGTCAGCAGCACCCGGTCCCCATCTCGGCGAAGACCGGCATAGTGACCGGTCGCAACCATCGGAAAACCGTAAGCGTCCGCCGCTGCCATCAATCCTTTGAACTTGACCAGCGGATTGCATACGACACAAGGGTTTGGGGTTCTCCCCGCGGCATAGGAGCGGGCAAAATACCCGGCGACCTCCCGGTCGAAATCCTCCTCCATATGCCAGACATGCAGCGGAATTCCAATCTGATCAGCAGAGACCTGCGCATCAGCAACTGCGCCGTCATGGGCGTCGCTCATCCGCAGGACAACCCCGGCGACCTCATATCCCTGGTCCCGCAGCATTGCGGCACAGGCCGAGCTATCAACACCACCCGAAAGCGCAACCAGAATCTTGTTTTTATCCATAGCCTGCCCCTTTCCAGTCATCGGTTCCCGGAGAACTTTTTGGACTCGGCGACCGCCATCTGGTCACAGCGTTCATTCTGCGGGTGACCGGCATGACCCTTGACCCACTGGTAGTGCATCTCATGGCGGTCGATCTCACACAGCAGCTGTTCCCACAGATCAGGATTGAGCGCCTTGTCCTTATTGTTGCGCATCCAGCCGTTGGCCCGCCATTTGCGCGCCCAGCCCTTAGTGATCGCGTCGATCACATATTTGGAGTCGCTGATCAGTGTCACATCACAGCGGTATTTGAGGGCCGCCAGCCCGTTGATCACCCCCAACAGTTCCATGCGGTTGTTGGTGGTATTGGCCTCGCCGCCGGACAGCTCCTTTTTATATCCGTCACATTCCAGAATCGCACCCCAGCCGCCTGGGCCGGGATTGCCGGAACAGGCGCCGTCGGTATACAGCTTTACTTTGCGCAGGGTTTCCAAACCTACAATCCTTCCTTTCCAGTGTTTCCTGATTTCAGCGATTTATGCCGGCGATTCCCCAGCCGGTATCCGCCCCGGCCGCCCGGAGCTTGGCCGACAGATACCGCTGCTTATAGACGCAGCGGGACAGAGTATTCAGCCGCACGACTGCCGCCGTATTGAAAAACATTCCCGAGATTCCAAACACCAGAATCCCCTGGACAAACTTCTGCAAACTCATGCTGTCGGCCATCCGCTGTGCAGCCAGCTGAATTCGGGGCTCCCGGTCGATATCAGGCGGGCTTCCCTCTCCCAGACGGCGGAGCACCGCCATCAGCTGCCGCTGTTCACTGCCCGCGTCCTGACTGCGTGCAAACACCGCCGACAGGATCATCAGCGCCAGCTCCTGCTCCCACGGGTGGGAGATATTAACACCGTAGACTGCCCCAGTCTCCAGCACACTGCGCAGCATCAATGCCGCCAGCACTGCCGCTTCCGGGCTTCCGATTCCGAGCGTCCCAAGCCCGCCGCCTTCCAGCGCCGCGAGCGACAGCTCTCCCCGCTGCACCCTGGCAGCCTCCCGGTCGAGGGCCTCCAGCGCCCGGTAGCCGCTGTCCTGGTCGACCAGCCGGTCCAACCGGTGGTAGGTCTGTTCCAGCTCTTGAGCGTCAATCATCCGTTCGATGAGCCGGCGTGACGGGTCCAGCAGCACCCGCAAACTCTCAGTAAATGCCCCACACAGCAGCTTCCGGTGGGCATCCGGCAGCGCATCCGTCATCCGTTTCACCGAGCGGATTTCCGACCGGTCCTGACGGACCTGGAAAAAACGGATCATTTGGGCATGGGTCAGGTGCAGTTCCTTCTGAATATTGTTTGAAGTCATCCTTTTGCCGTCCTCCTTCCCGCCGCCCTTCGGCAGGCATTCTGCACAGCAAGACGCTGTCCGCCATCAACGCAAAAGAGAGGGCCCCGGCGGAAACCCCCGAAGTCCCTCTCCCGAAAAAGCGGACGGACACCTTACAGGATGCAGTATTTGTCCATGTATTCTTCCATCAGTTTGAGAACAGCTTCGTATCCCTGCTGTTCCTTCAGATATTCATAGATATCCGCAACGCTGATGATGGAATGAACGGTAATGCCAAACTCTTCCTTAACCTCCATCAGCGCGGTCTTACCGGGAGTGGTGCCAACTTCGCAGCGGTTGACCGAAATAAACATGTCCGACAGTTTTACATCGGCAGCCGATTTGAGGATCGGGACCGTTTCACGAACAGCAGTACCGGCGGTGATGACGTCCTCGATAATAATGACATTGTCGCCGTCAACCGGTTTGTAACCGACCAGCGCGCCGCCCTCGCCATGATCCTTGACCTCTTTACGGTTAAAGAAGTACGGTTTGTCGATACCGTATTCGCGTGCAAGCGCGCCTGCACAGGCGGTTGCAAGCGGAATGCCCTTGTAAGCGGGACCGAACATCGCGTCAAACTGATCGCCGACCGTTTCTTTGACCAGTGCGGCATAATATTTGCCCAGCGTGTCGATCTGTGCGCCGGTGCGATAATTGCCGGTGTTGACGAAATAGGGGGAAAGACGTCCGCTCTTGGTCTTGAACTCACCGAAGCGGAGGACATCGGCACCCATCATAAACTCAATAAATTCCTTCTTTTTCTGATCCAGCATCGTATAATCGTCCTTTCCGAATAGCTTGTATCAACAGTATACCACATTGTCCTTAAAAAAGAAAGCATCTTTACCCAAAATGCCGCGGCAGCTGTCTGTTCATGCGTATTCGGCCAGGACCGCCTTTGCGGTCGCAACAATCTGTTCGGTGCCGCCCCGCTCTGCCCAGAAGGAGCTGTCCGCCTCAGGCAGCGACGCACCGGTGATCGCGCGGAAGATGGACGCCGCCGCCAGTGCCGACCCGAGCGGGCTTGCATGACGTTTATCCCGCCAGTAGAGCGGCGCATCCGGGACCGCTGCCCGCACCTTTTCCCAGACGACACCGGCAGGCGCCAGCAGCATATTCTCTTGCGCTGCCAGCCGTTCAAACGCGGCGGTCAGTTCAGCCTGATCGTCCGGGGCTTCTTCCTTCGCCCATGTCATATAGGCGACCGGGGTTGCCTTTGCCTGCCGGATCAGTTCCAGCAGCTGTGCAGCCTGCCGCATCAGCGCTTCTTCCCCGTCAAACGGGTGGGTTGCCTGCTGCAAGACAACATAATCATACCCGCCGTGCAGGATGTTAAACGCCGTCTGGGGCTGGTCGATGTGCCAGCGCAGCGGAACACCGGGACTGGCCAGCATCGTGACATGAATCTCCTGGCCGAGGACCTGCTCAAACAGCTCGGCGACCATCGCCGGCATATCGTTGAAATAGGTATGGCTGTTGCCGATAAACAGAATCTTTGTCATCCGCTCATCCCTCCGTTGTGTCATTGGTAAAGGTCACCGAACTGGCGTACCCCTTATCGGTCAGGCAGATATAGGTCTTGCCGACATTGGCGACCAGCGGCTGGCCGTCGGAATCAGTAAAGACAAACGGGTCTTCCACCCCGCCCTTTTCCCAGCTGATCTCCTCTCGTCCTCCGGCACTGACGTACCATCCGCTGCCGGACGAGAGATCCAGGTTGCGCCGCTCGCTGCCGTCGCCGAGGGCTGTAACCGTCGTATAAAGGATCAGCACATTTTCAAAGGTGATCACCTCTTCGGTGTCGGCGTCAATATGTTCCTGACCATTACGGTACTTGGTGTAGACGCCGGTCGTCTCGTCATAGAAAAATTCAGCGTTATACGAACCGGAAAAGGGAACGAAGACATCATCCGCGACCCCGTCCTCCGGGACGAGCACCTCACCATACGAGAAGTCAAACAGCGGCTGATATTCCCCTTCCAGACTGATTCCTTCCGACTCGGCCTGGGCACGGATGGTCTCGCCGTCGATAAAGAAGCTGTGCTCCCGGCCGTAGGTCTGTGCCCGCCAGGTATCCTGGTAAAAGGCGCTGGTGCAGTACTGGCCATCGACGTCATCGACCCCGTAGCTGCTGATATAGTCATACGCAGTCGGCGAGCCGCCGAAATGGGTATACAAAGCGTTGAGCCCTTCTGAGAATGATACATAATAATGCCGCGCACTCCGCACCGGCCCGACATACGGAATCTGGTCGATGTCGGCATACACCCCCATCATCCGGGTAATGCCCCCCTCGACGACTGCTTCGAAGATCACATCCGCCGCCGCAAGCCCTCTCTGGGGCAGTGCCTGACCGATGTTGTTGATCATGACGGTGACCGGACGCAGCCCGACCGCCGATTCGGCAAATCCTTCTTCACCCGTCAACGGGTTGCGCGGGCCAGTATCCTCCGGCTCTTCAGGAACGCTTTCCGGTTCACTTTCCGGTTCGCTGATTTCCGAAGAAGATTCCGGCATCATCGAACTGATCTCCTCGTCGGTCTCTCCCGCCATCGAGCAGCCGCCCAGCAGCCCCGCCGTCATCGCCAGACAGAGGATGGCCGCCGTCAGACGTCTTCCCATTGTGCATTTTCCCATCAATTCCTCATCTCTTTCCGGCCCATTGGCCATATTTGCGGCCAGTCCCCCGACAGGCGCGTCTATATCAATACACGCGAGCACCCAGAAAAGTTTCACGCCTTTCGGTCATTCCCCGTCAAACCGGATGCCGCATTTTTCGCGGATCGTCTCCATCAACCAGGTCCCGTCTCTGGAAAGCTGTACCATCCCCGCGTATTCGTCCGCGGTTCCCTCTCTGTCGAGAATATATCGGACAAAATCAGCCGCTTCGTTTCCGAGCGATGCTGAATGAGGTTCTTCCCCAAACAGCAGCCCGCTTTCGCCGTCATTTTTCCACAGCCGGATGTTTAAGATACGGGAAACGGGGGAAAAGGTGACCGTTCCCCGATCGCCGACGATCTCACTGGGGGCGCGGGACTGGCCGATCTTGGACCAGCTCATCAGACAGCTGCCCCACGGATAGACAAACATTGCGTTCCCGGCGCCGTCCGCGCCGCCTGGCAGAAAGTGGGCGCTCGCCTCCACCCGTTTCGGCATCCCAAACAGCGCAAGCGCCAGATAGACGTCATACACCCCAATATCCATCAGCGCTCCTGCACATAGTTCTTTATTGAAGATGTTGGGCAGTTCTCCCCGCAGCAACGCAGGATAACGGGAGGAAAGCTGGGAGAAGTTGAGGACAGCGCCGCTCAGCGTGCCGATCTCCTCTACCGCCTGTTTCAGCTGCACAAACCGCGGCTGATGGGGAGCCATAATCGCCTCCATAAAAATTGCACCGTTTTCCTCAGCCACCGCCAGCAGCCGTTCTAGCTGCTCACAGGTCACGACCGCCGGTTTTTCGCACAGGACATGGATTCCCCGTCGGAGAAAGACCTCCGCCTGTTCCACATGCAGCCGGTTGGGGGTCGCGATGTAAACTGCGTCCACCGTCCCGGAATCTGCCATCTTTTCCAGATCGGTCCAGACCGCATCTTCTCCCAGCCCATGCTCCCCGGCAAATTCCAGTCCCCGCTCGAATGAACGGGAGTAGACAGCGGTATGCCGGATACCGGATACATTTTTCAGCCCTTTCAGAAACCATCCGACGATTTTTCCACTGCCGACCGTCGCAAGTCTCAGCATCATTGTCCATCCCCTTTGCTTACGATATTGCTTCCAGTTTTCAGTATACCAGATATCGCGCTCGATTACAAACGCGGGAAAAGAATTTTTAGAAAATGTTTTCAAATCTCTTGACAACTATTCTTGTCAATGATATACTTTAATTGACAAGAATAGTTATCATTTTGCAAATGATCATTGTCAATTCCTACTTGAGCATAAGATGAAAGGAGGCCGTTATGCCGCTGCACAATCGCTTAAAGGAATACCGCGCCCGGCTGGATATCAACCAGTCGGAAATGGGCCGGCTTGCCGGGGTTTCCCGCCAGACCATCAGCCAGATCGAGCGCGGTGACTATTCCCCCTCGGTCACACTCGCCCTGCGGCTTGCAAAGATCTGCGGGGTCACGGTCGAAGACATTTTTTCACTGGACGAAACGGAGGATTCTTATGAAAAAGACTGATATGCAGGTCCCGGAACAGCTTCGGGAAAAACAGCAGGAAATCCGTAAGGAAGATAAAAAGTCCCTGCCTAAACTGCTTTTATTCATGCTGTGCGCGGCAATTATTGGATTCCCAATTGGGTTTGGCATGGGATATCTGGGGAAAAATGGCATCGACTGGCTGCCGGAGACGCTGGAACAGTTCTGGATGATCTCGGCGCTGTGGATCATTCCGGTATTTGCCCTGCTGCTGGCGGTTCCGTCACTGGCGCTGTGCACCGGCATGAAAAAGGCAATCAGCCAGCTGGGAGAAGACGACGATACAACGGCCGAAAAGATTGACCGCCGGCTGGGCGTCTCGATGCTTTTGAGCGCCGCGTTTATGATCTGCCTGTTTTTCGGGCTGGCGGTCATCTTTGCGGTCTGCGATGAGATGAGCGGGGCCCAGCTGCTGACCGGGTTGTCGGAGCTGATTCTGGGGCTCGCACTGGCGACTGTGGCGCAGAAAAAGGCGGTGGACCTGACCAAGCTGCTCTACCCGGAAAAACAAGGCAGTGCCCTGGACATCAAGTTTGTCAAAGTCTGGGAAGAAAGCTGCGACGAACGGGAAAAGTCGATGATCTGGCAGAGTGGATACCGGGCCTACAGAACGACCTCAGCGGTTTATCCGCTGCTGTTTGCCGTAATCGCAGTCGGTGCAATTCCATTCGGATACGGTCCGCTTCCTGCCGGAATTGTCCTGCTGATGTGGCTGATTCAGACAGTCAGTTACTGTATTCACACCATCGGTATTGAATCCCGCACCAAAAAAGGCCATACAGAAGGATAAAGCAAAAATTCCCTCCTGTCCGGGATAGGTTTCCGGGCAGGAGGGAGTTTCATTGTCTGAAAATAATTCTTGTATTATTCAACCGGATAGCAGGCCGACGCGCCGCCATGTACCGCGCGTTCCGCCTTTTTGCCGAACATCTCGTTGACCGGTGCAAAGCCGTAACCGGCGAGGTTTTCCATCTTCTTCTGAGTACCGGCGAGAATTTCACTGTCCAGCGCGATAAAGTCGCGGATGTACTGTTTGCTGATCGGGCTGCCGTTGTGAGCGGGGCAGACAAAGTCGTATTCGCTTTCCCTTGCCAGCAGCTTTTCCATATTCTGTTTATGCAGCGCCGCCTGTTCCAGCGCGGTCAGATCCTGCCGCAGCAGCAGCACCTGTCCCGACTCCAGCTCGTCGCCCGAATAAACGCAGCGGCTGACATCGTCGATATAGGCAAGGCTTCCGGGGTGGTGACAGCCGATCGCAACAACGCTGACCTTGCGTCCGCCCAGGTCGATGACATCCCCGTCGTGCAGGATGTTGATTTTATAATCAGGATGGGGCATCGCCATAAAGCGTTTCTGCATCTCCTCACCAAACGCATTTTTGGCGTCTTTGGAAGCAGCTTCGCTCATCCAGGCCTCTTCCCAGAGGGCGTTTCCGCCGGTATGGTCAAAATGGCCATGGGTATTGCAGACCATGACAGGCTTGTCGGTGATTGTCTCAACAAATGCCCGGAGGTCGCCGTCACCGTAAGCGGTGTCGATCAGCATTGCCTTTTCGCTGCCGATCAGCAGATAGCAGTAGAGGCTGCCGTGATAGCAGATCACCCAGGTATCGGGGAAGTTCTGCCATTTACCGTAGATATATCCGTGTTCGTTGACATTGGGGTTTGCCATTGTGACCATCCTTTCAGACAAAAGTGCATAAGTTTTATCAGATAGTTATAGAATAGCACAGTCTGAAACATCTGGCAAGCAGTCAATCTGTCATTTTACAGCGAAAAATTATCTTTTTCACTTTTACCGGCGACAGGCAGTGAAAAAGGGACAGTCTTTCCGCAACATACAGAAAGACTATCCCTTTTAAAAAAACACGCTGAATCGAGAGAACCGAAATCAGGCGTTGTCTTCGATATACTTAACGATATCGCCGACGGTTTTGATATTCTCGACCTGCTCGTCGGGGATTTCAACGTCGAATTCCTCTTCGAGAGACATGACCAGGTCGACCAGGTCCAGAGAGTCAGCGCCGAGATCGTCAACGATGCTGGCTTCCATGGTAACCTTTTCTTCCTCAACGTCCAGCTGATCTACCAGAATCTCTTTTACTTTGTCAAAAATCATGGGTATTTCCTCCTTGATATTCACATCTATCATAATCCGCCGGTATAAAGGGTTCTTATACCAAAGCGAAATTACAATCATCCATTTTCATCCGAAACCGGTTGCATTCCATCCCGCATTCCGTCATCATCGGTACTGACCACGACGTCACTTTCCGGGAGCTCACCGATCTGGGGCAGCGTATCTTCCAGTCCGACAGAACAGTCATCCTCTTCGCAGCAGCTGCCCGCGAGGATATCCTCTTCAAATACGCCAATTTTTCTGAATTTATTATAACGTGCTTCTAATAAATTTGCAACACTTTTTTTGGATAATTTTTTCAGAGAATCCAAAATAAAGTCGGCAATATTCCCGGCCGTCACTTCAGGGTTCATATGCGCGCCGCCGGCAGCCTCCGGGATGATCACGTCACAGACACCATATTCCTTCAGGTCTTCCGCCTTCATGTGCATCTGTTCGGCGGCCTCTTTTTCACGGGAAGCGTCTTTCCACAGAAGGGAAGCAAACCCTCTGGGCGAGATAACGCTGTAGACCGCATTTTCCAGCATCCCCAGCGTATCGCATACCCCAAGCGCCAGTGCACCGCCGGAACCGCCCTCTCCCAGCACAATCGAGATAACCGGTGTTTTGAGCCGGGAAAATTCAAACAGGTTGCGGGCAATCGCCTCACCCTGTCCCCTCTCCTCGGCTGCAACGCCGCAGAAAGCACCGGGCGTGTCGATAAAGCAGATAATCGGTCGGTGGAACTTCTCAGCCTGTCTGGCCAGCCGGAGTGCCTTACGGTAGCCTTCCGGGTGGGGGCAGGAGAAGTTGGTCTTCTTGTTTTCCTCGAGGTCATGTCCCTTGACCTGTCCGATCACCGTCACCGAGATACCATGTACCCGGGCGATGCCGCCGACGATCGCCGCATCGTCTCCGAACAGCCGGTCGCCGTGCATCTCATAAAACTCGTCAAAGATCATCGGGATATAATCCCGCACCGTCGGACGTCCCTTATGGCGGATCAGCTCCATCCGCTCCCAGGCGGTCAGCTTGTTTTCTTCCATCGTCAATTCCTCCTGTCCTTTTTCTGTTGTCATACATCCAGCTTCTGGTCAGGAAGATGGGCTTTGAGCAGCTTGGAGAGGGTGCGGCGCATATTGACCCTGCTGACGATCATATCGACAAAGCCATGCTCCAGCAAAAACTCTGCCGACTGGAAGTCGTCCGGCAGCCGCTGGCGGATGGTCCCTTCGATGACCCGCCGCCCGGCGAATCCGATCAGCACCTTGGGTTCCGCGATGATGATGTCCCCCAGTGACGCAAACGACGCAGTGACGCCGCCGGTGGTCGGGTCGGTCAGCACCGTGATGTACAGAAGCCCCGCATCGGAATGACGCGCCACTGCCGCAGAAGTCTTGGCCATCTGCATCAGCGAGATGATCCCCTCCTGCATCCGGGCGCCGCCGGATGCGGTGAAAGCGACGACCGGCAGACCTTTTTCAGTCGCCCGTTCAAACGCTCTTGTGATCTTCTCACCGACAACCGAGCCCATCGACGCCATCATAAACCGGGAATCCATAATGATGATCACACATTTCCGTGTGCGGATGGTACACTCACCGGTGATGACAGCCTCGCGAAGGCCAGTTTTTGCCTGAGCGGAAGCGACCTTCTCCTCATACCCCGGAAACTCCAGCGGATTGAGGGTGGAAAGCCCCTCATCGTATTCGACGAAGCTGCCGCGGTCAACCGTCAGTTCCAGCCGTTCCTGACAGGAGATGCGGGCATGGTAGGAGCAGCCCGGGCATACCTTCAGCCCGGCGTTAAACTCCTCCATAAAAATCACATTGCCGCAGCGGGGACATTTGAACAGCAAATTCTGCGGAATTTTGGAGCGATGGGAAGCCTTAGCCTTCCCGTCGGCATCGCCGCCGGCAGCGTTTGACTTTCCGTTCCCGTCCCCGTCAAAATCCATCCGGGAACGGACGACTTTCCAGATATCTTCAAGCATACTCTCACCCGTGCCGGTTTACCAGGCACATTTCCTTTCCGTGACGTTTAAAGGGGCGCGGACGGGTAAGTTATTTGGTCAGCCGTCCGATATTGCGTCCGAGGAAGCCGATATCATAATCCGCCGACTCGACGTCCGGGTCACGAAGTAATTTTAACTGAAAATCAATGTTGGTGTCAACCCCTTCGACAAGAAATTCCGCCAGCGCCCACTGCATTTTCATCAGCGCTTCCTCTCTTGTCGGCGCGTATGCAATCAGCTTTGCGATCATCGAGTCGTAGTAAGGGGTGATCTCATACCCGGAATAAACCGAAGTATCAATACGGATACCGGGGCCGCCGGGCATATACAGGCTGGTGATCTTTCCGGGGGACGGGCGGAAACCCTGTGAGGGGTTTTCGGCGTTGATCCGGCATTCAATCGCGTGGCCCTGCAAATGGATATCCTCCTGCGAGAAAGGCAGCAGCTCACCTGCCGCAATCCGCAGCTGCATTTTGACGATGTCGATACCGGTGACAAATTCGGTGACCGGGTGTTCAACCTGAATACGGGTATTCATCTCCATAAAGTAGAACTGGTCGCCGGACAGCAAAAATTCGACCGTTCCGGCGTTTTCATACCCGCAGGCAATCGCCGCACGGACAGCCGCCTCACCCATCTTTTTGCGCAGCTCAGGGCTGAGGATGGGACAGGGGCATTCCTCGACCATCTTCTGGTTGCGGCGCTGCAATGAACAATCCCGTTCTCCCAGATGGACGACATTGCCGTAATGGTCCGCCAGCAGCTGGACCTCGACATGCCTGGGGTCGACGATGAACTTTTCCAGATAGACCCCGTCATCCCCAAAGAAGGATTTTGCCTCCCGTTTTGCGGTGATAATCGCATCCTCCAGTTCCTCCGGGCGGTCAACCCGCCGAATTCCCCGTCCGCCGCCGCCGGCAGAAGCCTTGACCATGACCGGATAGCCGACTTTTGCGGCAATCTCCGCCGCCTCCTCGACCGAACCGATCAGCCCGTCCGAGCCGGGGACAACCGGGACATCTGCCTCCCGCATCGTCTGTTTGGCGGTGGCCTTGTCCCCCATCCGCAGCATTGCTTCCGGGCTGGGGCCGATAAAGGTTACGCCGCAGCGGGCGCACATCCGGGCGAAGTTCGCGTTTTCCGACAGAAAACCGAACCCGGGGTGCAGCGCGTCGGCGCCGGTCAGCTCACAGGCCGCGAGGATTGCCTTCATGTTGAGGTAACTCTCAGCGGTCGACGCCGGTCCGATACAGATTGCCTCATCGGCAATCTTTGCGTGAAGCGCGTCTCTGTCAGCCTCAGAAAAAACAGCGACCGTCCGGACCCCCAGCTCACGGCAGGCACGGATAATCCGCACCGCGATTTCGCCGCGGTTTGCAATCAGGACTTTTTTAAACATATCCTCGTTCCTTTACCTCTTATTCTTTTTCAGCGCCTGACTCTGCGGCTGCCGGAGCATCGCCTAGCATCGAAGTCAGCTCAGCAGTCACAATCTTGCGGCCATCGACCGTCGCAACCGCCTTGCAGACAGCCAGCGGGCCGCGGACCTTGATGACCTCGACTTCAAGGGTCAGGGTATCACCGGGAACTGCCTTGTTGCGGAACTTTGCCTTGTCGATAC
The DNA here is from genome assembly GCA_018715465.1 of Candidatus Faecivivens stercorigallinarum. Lineage (GTDB taxonomy): Bacteria > Bacillota > Clostridia > Oscillospirales > Ruminococcaceae > Faecivivens > Faecivivens stercorigallinarum. The sequence continues at coordinate 18,288 of DVLN01000151.1, forward strand.
CGGCAAAGTAAGCAATCCGCCCCTTGTTTTCCGGCAGCGACAGCGAGCAGACCGCGCCGGTCTGTGCCAGCATTTCAATGGTCAAAACGCCCGGCTGAACCGGTTCCTGGGGGAAATGCCCGGCAAACCAGAATTCATCGGGACGCAGGTATTTTTTCCCGACCGCCCGGACACCAGGTTCCAGCTCAACGATCTCGTCGATCAGCAGGAAGGGGTCGCGGTGCGGAATGATCTCCTTGATCTGTTCCTTATTGAGAAGAGCCATGATTAAAGCCCGTCCTTTCCGTAAAAATGGGTTCAGCTGATAACCATGATCGGCTGGCCGTACTCGACCGCCTGGCCATTCTGAACCAGAATCTTTTCGACCGTGCCGGTGAATTCGCTGGTGACCTCATTCATCAGCTTCATCGACTCGATGATAAACAGCACGTCGCCTTCGCTGACCTGTTTGCCGACCGTCACATAAGGCGGTTTGTCAGGGGATGCGGAAGCGTAGAAGGTGCCGACGATCGGAGACTTGACGACATTGCCGGAAATCTCCTCTTTCTTTTCGGCAGGGGCAGCGGCCTCCGCCGCCGGAGCGACGGCCGGAGCAGCCGGCATCTGAACAGCGCCGGGTACAGCCGGAGCCGCAGCAGGCGGGCAGACATAGACCTGTTCCGGTTTTTCACTGGCAAAGCACAGCTCAAAATCCCCGTCCCGCAGGGTAAAACTGGTGAGGCCGGAGGTGGAAAAGGCTTCCATCAGTCCGCGCATCTCATCTATAGAAAGTTTCATATCAGACATAGATAACTCCTATCCATTGTTCAGGTTGATGTTTGCCTGTCAGCCCTCATACTTTTTCAGGCAGAGGGTCGCGTTGTGACCGCCAAAGCCAAGCGAGTTGCTCAGTGCGACATGGATATCACATTTGCGTGCTTCATTCGGAACGCAGTCGAGATCACACTCGGGATCGGCATTTTTGTATCCAGCCGTCGGCGGGATAATCCCGTTTTCCAGTGCCAGTGCGCAGACCAGTGCCTCGGTCGCACCGGCAGCACCCAGCAGGTGTCCGGTAACCGACTTGGTGGAGGAGACAGGGGTTTTTGACGCTTTGTCCTCACCCAGTGCCTTTTTGATCGCGATGGTCTCATACCGTTCGTTGAGGGAGGTGGAAGTACCGTGAGCGTTGATATAATCGACGTCTTCAGCGGTCAGGCCAGCTTCCTCAAACGACAGCTGCATGCCTCTTGCAGCAGCTTCCCCGGAAGGAGACGGGCTGGTGATATGATAAGCGTCGCCAGTCGCGCCATAGCCGACGATCTCGGCATAGATATGCGCGCCGCGCGCTTTTGCGTGCTCAAGTTCCTCCAAAACCAGGATGGTGCTGCCCTCACCCATGACAAAGCCGCTTCTCTCGGCGTCAAACGGGATGGAAGCACGGTCAGGGTCTTCAGTTTCGGTCAGTGCGCCCATGTTGTCAAATCCGGCCAGTGCCAGCGGGGTGATCGCCGCTTCGGCGCCGCCGGTGATGCAGGCATCCAGATAACCGTTTTTGATGTTGTGGAACGCTTCGCCGACCGCATGGGAAGAGGTCGCGCAGGCGGTGACAGGGGCATAGTTGACGCCCTTGAAACCGGTACGGATGGAGATATTGCCGGCCGCCATATTTGCAATCATCATCGGGATAAAGAAGACCGATACCCGCTTGGGGCCTTTCTGGAGATAGCTGTAATAGGAATTTTCAAAGGACTCCATACCGCCGATGCCGCTGCCGACGATGACACCGACCCGGTAGGGGTCAAGATCCTTCAAGTCGCTGCCGCAGTCTTTGAGGGCGTCCATTGCTGCCGCGAGCGCAAACTGGCAGTAACGGTCCATCCGTTTGGCTTCCTTTTTATCAATCCACTGGGTAGGGTCAAAATCGTGCACCTGTGCAGCGACTTTAACAGGGGTTTGGTTGTCGATTCCAGAGATCGGGGTGATGCCGTGTTTACCGGCGACGATCCGCTCCCAGAAGCTTTCGACCGTATTGCCGACCGGGCTGATGACACCCGCGCCGGTGATTACCACTCTTCTCATACGCTTACAGTCCCTTTCTGTTTACATGACCATGCCGCCGGAGACGACGAGCACCTGGCCGGTAATATACGACGCCTTGTCCGAAACCAGGAAGGAAACCGCGTTGGCGATGTCTTCCGGTTCGCCCAGGCGGCCGAGCGAAATCTGCTTGAGGATCTCCGCCTTGTAGTCTTCTTCCAGCACGTCGGTCATCGGGGTACGGACAAAACCGGGGGCGACCGCATTGCAGGTAACCCCGCGAGAGCCAAGCTCCTTGGCGACCGTCTTGGTCATGCCGATGACGCCTGCCTTAGAAGCAGAGTAGTTGATCTGGCCAGCGTTGCCGAAGACACCGGCGACAGAGGAGATGTTGACAATCCGTCCGCCGCGCTGACGCATCATGACAGCGCCGACATGCCGCAGCATGTTAAAGGTGCCTTTGAGGTTGACATTGATAACTGCGTCAAACTGAGCCTCACTCATTCTGACCATCAGGCCGTCCTTGGTGATACCGGCGTTGTTGACCAGCGCGTCGATACTGCCAAAACGGGCCTTGACCGCCTTGACCAGTTCGCCGCATGCCTCGAAGTTGGAAACGTCAGCGACAAAGCATTCCGCTTCAACGCCCAGCTCACGGCAGGCAGCAGCGACTGCCTCGCCGCCGTTTTCTACTTCACGTTCCGAATAGCAGTCGATCGCAATATTAAAGCCATCAGCTGCGAGAGTTTTTGCGATGCAGGCGCCGATCCCCTGGGATGCGCCGGTAATCAATGCTGTTTTCGCCATAATTTTGATATTCCTTTCGGGTTTATTCACAGATTTCGCTGTAACGGTTTTTCAGCAGTTTTTCTGCGCCGTCAAACATCGACTGGATGATCTCGGCACAGGGACGGATCTCGTTGACCATGCCGCCGATCTGGCCGCACATGAACGAGCCGTTCTCCTTGTCGCCCTCCTGGACGGCACGGCGGAGAGAACCGATGGTCAGCTCCTCGATCTCAGCAAAGGGTTTACCTGCCCGCTCGGCCTCGATGACCTTACGGGTATAGCGGTTCTTGACCTGACGGCAGGGTGCGCCGCCGACACAGATGCCGCCGGTGATCGCCGAATCGGTATCCTTGGCACCCAGGACCATCTCCTTATAATTGGGGTGAATCTGGCACTCAGGGGAAGCCAGGAAGACGGTACCGCACTGAACGCCCTCAGCGCCCATCATCATTGCAGCCGCCAGTCCTCTGCCGTCGGCGATGCCGCCTGCGGCGATAACCGGAATTTTGACTGCGTCGACGACCTGCGGGACCAGGCACATAGTTGTAATCTGGCCGATATGGCCGCCCGATTCCATACCTTCGGCGATGACCGCGTCAGCACCCGCCCGCTCCATTCTCTTTGCGAGCGCGACAGAAGGAACAACCGGAACGACAACGATACCAGCTGCCTTCCACTGTTCCATGTACTTACCGGGGTTGCCGGCGCCAGTGGTGACAACCTTGACCCCCTCTTCCACGACGATGCGGGCAAGGTCTTCGGCGTTGGGGCTCATCAGCATGATGTTGACACCAAACGGCTTGTCGGTCATCTCACGGCATTTTCTGATCTCGCCGCGGATGACTTCACCGGGTGCGCTGCCGCCCGCGATGATGCCCAGTCCGCCCGCATTGGAAACAGCGGCGGCAAGGTTTGCCTCAGCGACCCAGGCCATACCGCCCTGGAAGATTGGATACTGAATGCCCAGAAGCTCAGTGATTCTCGTTTTCATCTTGATACCTTTCCTTTCATGCCGGGAAGACCCCCGGCCGGGATATTTCGTGTCCTGCACAGGTGGAAAGCAGCTGCATCCGCCTGTTTGCTATTACAGTTCAAAAACGCATCCGCCATAGACCAGACCGGCACCGAATCCGACCAGGCCGATCTTGCGTCCGGGTTTCAGCTCGCCGGCTTCTCCCAGCTCCGACAGCCCGACCGGGATGCAGGCAGAAGAGGTGTTGCCATAGCGGTCGATGTTGACATAAAACCGTTCCAGCGGAAGGCCCAGTTCCTTTGCTGCCGACTGGATAATGCGAAGGTTCGCCTGATGAGGGACGATCAGATCCAGCTCTTCGGGGGTTGTCCCAAACTTTTCGCAGGCGTCTTTAAGCGCATGACTCATTGCTGAGACCGCGAACTTGTACACTTCCCGTCCGTTCATATATAATACGCCGGGACGGTTTACATCGGGGAAACCGTCAATCGACTGAGGGTCGATCTGTTCAACGAACGGAACTTCGTTGAGGGGGCGGCGGGCAAACAGGGTGTTTGCGCCGGTCCCATCAGCGCCTAGCGTCGAAGCAAATCCCTTCTCGCTCCATCCGACCACACAGGCCCCCGCTGCGTCTCCAAACAGCACGCAGGTGGAACGGTCGGTGTAATCGGTGATCTTGGACAACCCTTCAGCGGAAATGATCAGCACATGGTGATAACCATGCTGGAGATACATATGTGCCATATCCAGCGCATAAACAAATGCGGCACAGGCGGCGTTGATGTCAAACGCGACTGCGTTGACCGCGCCGATCGCGCCCTGGATGATGCAGGCCATTGAAGGGGTGATGTAATCGCTGGTGACGGTGGTGCACAGGATCAGGTCGATATCGGCAGCTGTCAGCCCGGCGTTTTCAATCGCAGCCCTGGCGGCCCGTTCGGCCATAATCCAAGTCGGCTGCTCGGTGATCCGGCGCTGTTTCATGCCGGTACGTTTGACGATCCATTCGTCTGAGGTCTCAACAATTTTTGCAAAATCGTCGTTTGTCACGATTGTTTCAGGCAGATATCTGCCGGTTCCCAAAACTTTCAATCCCATATTCAGCTCAACCGCGCTCAGGGCGCTTCCTTTCTTTGGTATCCAAACCCCGGAAGAAAAAGATTGGAAAACTTCCGTTTAAAACTTGAAAAATTCCCGGAATTTTGGTATAGTGAAACTGTACTTCATTATTGTATATTTTTACGCCCGGATTGTCAACCGAAATCCGTCTGCGGAATTTCCATTTTGCCATATTTTTGGCGGAAAAAAAAGTCCCGCGGCAAATATTTTACATTTCCTTCACAGGATGGATTCAGTTGACCGCGGGTCATTTTTTTATCCCCGGATTTTCTCCCGGGGATATTTCAGAAAGGACCTGAAAAGATGAAAACTGTTTTTCTGTTTGCCGGACAGGGCAGCCAGGCCCCCGGTATGGCTGTCGAGCTTGTCCATGAATCGGCAGAAGCTGCAAAGGTGTTCGATTGTGCGTCGTCGGTACTGGGCTTTGACCTGCTGGACAGATGCGCAGGCGGCACCCCTGAAGAGCTGGCGGTGACCACCGTCGCCCAGCCGGCCATCATGGCGACCTCTCTTGCGGCGCTGGCCTGCGTACGGGAACGTGGAATTGAAGCAGAAGCGGTGGCCGGACATTCGCTGGGCGAATATGCGGCGATGGTTGCTTCCGGGATGCTGTCGATGGAAGACGGCTTTAAACTGATCGCCCACCGTGCGGCGGCAATGGGCAAATGCGCTGAAAACGGCGGCGGCTCGATGGCTGCCATCATGGGCCTGCCAGCGGAAGAGATCGCGGCAGTGTGTGAAGAGATCGACGGATATGTCCTGCCGGTCAACTACAACTCAACTGCCCAGACGGTCATCGCGGGCGATTCGGAAGCGGTCGCGGCTGCCTGCGAGAAATTCGTCGCAATGGGCAAAAAGGCGGTCCCGCTCAAAGTCGCGGCGGCTTTCCACTCCAAATTGATGCAGCCGGCTGCCGATGAATTCTATCAGGCAGCAAAAGGCTTTACCTTCCAGAAACCGACGCTCGCTTTCTATTCCAACCTGACCGGCGAACTGCTGGAAGATTTCTCGGACATGCCCGGTTACCTCGCGCGGCACATCGTCTCCCCCGTCCGGTTCACCAGCGAACTGGCGGCGATGCAGGCAGCGGGATACACCCGCTATCTGGAGCTTGGCCCCGGCAAAACGCTGACCAGTCTGGTCAAACGTACCCTGACCGGCGTCACCGCCCAAAATGTTGAAAATGCAAAAACCCTTGCCAAAGCGTGTGAAGAATAACGCAGAAAGGAGTAGGCCATGATCTACTCACTCTATCCGGTATTTAAGGATTACCTGTGGGGCGGTACCCGCCTGCGGGAGGAATACGGAAAAAAATCTGACCTTGCAAAGGTCGCCGAGAGCTGGGAACTGTCCTGCCACAAGGACGGCGTTTCTTCCATTGGACTGGCCGGGATGGACGCCACCAAGCCAGTCCCGCTGACCGAGTTTATCCGCATCCGCGGCAAGGCGGAGGTCCTGGGCACCCGCCCGGCTGCCTTCCCGAACTTCCCGGTCATGATCAAACTGATCGACGCCAAAGACAACCTGTCAGTCCAGGTGCACCCGGACGACCGCTACGCGATGCGGGAGGAAGGCTCAGTCGGAAAGACCGAGATGTGGTACATCGTCGACTGTGATGAGGGAGCAGAACTGCTCTACGGCTTTGACCACGAGGTCACGGCGGAAGAAGTCCGAAAGGCTGCGCTGGACAATACCCTTCCACAGCTGTGCAACCATGTTCCGGTTCACAAAGGGGACGTCTTCTGGATTAATGCCGGGACACTGCACGCAATCGGCAAGGGAATCGTGATCGCCGAGATCCAGCAGAATTCCAACCTGACCTACCGGCTGTATGACTACGGCCGCACCGACAAGGACGGCAACCCGCGCGAGCTGCATCTGGACAAAGCACTGGATGTACTGCGGTTTGAGCGTCCGGCACGAATGGGCCCGATCGGGCACCCCGAACAACACAACGGCTACACCCGAACCCTTCTGGGGAGCTGTCATTATTTTACCGTCTTTGGAATCGACCTGCACAGCGAATATACCGGCAACGCCACTTCCCTCTCCTTCCACTGCCTTACGGTGACCGACGGCAGCATGGTGATCGAAAACGAGGGGCAGCTGGTAGAGGCCAAAAAGGGAGAAAGCTATTTTATCCCTGCATCCGCCGGCGTCTATACCCTCAAAGGCAGGGGCAAAGTCCTGATCACAACGGTATAATAATACCGGGATAGTCTTCAAACAGAAAAAGGAGGGAAACGGGATGGCTTCATCTGCGCCCGAACAGATCGCGGGAGAAAAACCCCGCGACATCAAACTGAACAACCGGCGGATTGTATTGGAACTGCTCCAGCGGGGCGACAGAGTGTCGCTCGGACAGCTGGCGGAAAGCTGCAACCTTTCCCGCAACACAATAAAAAAATGTATGGACTTTTTTATCCAGAAAGGGATCGCGGCTGACGCCGGAAAGGGCAGTTCGACCAGCGAGGGCGGAAAAAAGCCCGACCTGTTCATACTGGATGAAAGCTGGGGGGTCGTTGGCAGCATCTACTCGGCCGGCAACATGTTGTATGGCGCACTGTACAGCATCGGGCTGACACTGCTGACCCGCAGTGAGGAAGACCTTTCAGCCCGCCATCAGGCCAACACGCCTGCGTATACCCCCGATGAACTGGTTGCCGGATGCGGGCGGCTGATGCGGCGGATGCTGGCAGACGCTGGCAAGGATCCAGCGCTGCTCAAAAGCGTTACCTGTTCCATACACGGGGTGGTCGACGTACACACCGGCACTGTCTTTTCCAGCGGCATAGGCGGCTGGAACGGGCAGGTCCCGCTGGGGAAAATGTTATCGGATGAGCTTTTCGGGGTGACAGTCTTCTGCTGCAACCCGGTCCGTTCGATGATGCTCAGCGAAGCGGGACAGGACCCGACAGTCAGAGACAATTCGGTACTGCTGTACACCCACGGCCACGGCGGGATGGCGGCAGTCATCCGCGGCGGACATATCGTTCAGGGCAAGCGGTGCGTACTGGGTGAGATCAGCGGTATCCCGCTCAACTTCACCTCTCATCCTGATTCGGACACCTCACTGGGCGGCGACAGCCTTGGGGTACTGGTATGCAGGGAGAGGCTGCTCAGTGAGATCAGCAGCAATCCAGCGCTGTATCTCTCGTCCAGCCTGTCGGGGCTGGGCCGGGAGCCTGAGCTGGCTGATCTGTTTGCAGCAGCCGAAGCGGGAGACGAGCTTGGACAGGCGGTAATGCGGTACGCAGCAAGGTGGTTTGCAGTATCGCTGCGGCAGCTGCTGTTTCTGGCCGACCCGGACATCATCATTATCCAGGGCGACTATGCGAAGGCCGGCGGATACTTTTTGCAGACACTGCAAAGGTATGTCCAGTCCTATGTTGCCCCATCGGTCAGCGTTATCCCCGATATCCGGCTGTCCCATCAGGATGAAATTGCCTCCTGCATGCGGGGCGGAGCAATTGTTTGCCGCAACCGGGTGTTTGCTTCGGATGAGATGTATGAATAATCCAATCTGACCATTATCACAAAACAAGCCATACCATTCAGAGGGAAAATCCTGTGGATGGTATGGCTTTTATCATTGGCTTATATCTTTATATCATTTGCCGGCATGGCAGGCACTGCGCAGCTTCCACAGCGTCCCCTCTGCCCGGCAACTTTGCAGACAGATCAGTTCCAGTCCGGTCTTTCCAGGATCGAGCGGGCTGTTGAGCCCGCAATGGAAAACGCCGCTGAACAGCTCAATGCTGCCCTGATCAGCGATGATCCGCAGCGAAACTTTCCCGTCCACCGGCTGGGGCAGCTGATAGATACCAGTCGGGAAAACCAGTTCCCTGCCGCCCGCCTGTACCAGAACCGGTACGCCACGCAAGGACAGCATCGCCCGTCCATCGGGGGCGTCAAAATGCAGTTCTACTTCCAGATCGAGCGCCTCTCCGCCAAAACGCGCCAGCTTTTTCTCCGATAGACCGACCGACTCGGTACGCAGTGATTTTACCGCGTCAATCGGGTCGGCTTTCAGCCGCGGGCCATCCGGGGTGGTGACCAGCGACAGCTTCCAGGGCAGACTCATACAGCTGGCAAACGGAGTACCCGGGAAGACGGTCGGAATCCAGGAGATCTGAATTTCTTCTCCGCGCTCCAGACCGGAGAAGGTCTGCGGGGCGTAGGTCGCGGCATTGGTAAAGATGCGGACGGTGCCGCCGGTCTGGGTGAAACCCTTGATCACCGGCGTTTCGGCGACAAAATGCCGCCCCTCAAAATGCCCCAGCTGGTAATTTTCAGGTGAGCCGAACAGCACCCATTTTGCCTGTCCGGGGTCGCCGTCCAGAAACAGCTCGAACAGGTCGGGACATTCCGCTGTTCCCTCCATCGTCAGCCGCTCCCCCTTCTCCCAGTGGAGCAGATCGTCCGAATAGAGCAGCATATAGTCGTTTTCCTCGAGATACAGTGCCATCACCCAGCAGCCGGCATCTTGCACCCAACGGACCTTGGGGTCGCGGTTGAGCCCGACGATACTGTCGACGACACAGCCGATCTTCTGAAAGCTGTTGCCGCCGTCCAGACTGACTGCTGCGCACTGATCAGCCTTGGGACGGACCCATCCTTCCGGGAAGATCGGCTTGCCGTCCTCGTCAAAGCCGAGACGGGGCAGAAAACGTATCCGGGTCGCGGTATAAAACAAAAAGATCGGCGGATGCTCCCCCGTCTGCAGACCAGAGGTATTGTTCCAGTCAACGACACCGCTGCCGGAAAAGATATTGCCTTCCTCATCGCTCGGGCAGAGGGGCGGACGGCGTTCGGTCCAGTGGAGCAGATCACTGCTGACCGCCCAGCCCCAGTGGGTGTTGGCATGGTTCAGGCCATAGGGGTTAAGCTGGTAGAACATATGATACAGGCCGTTGTAATACAGCAGCCCATTGGGGTCATTGTGGAACCCCCGGCGGGGGGCAAAATGCACCAGCGGACGCATCTCTTCCCTGCCCGCCGTCATACTGTCGGCAGGCTGATCGGTTATACGGACCAGCCGGGCCAGCTGCTGCGCCTGATCTTCCCCACATTCGGTAAAGCGGAAAGAAAAGTCCTCCGCGTTCCCGTCAGGCAGCGGAAACACTGCCCACATCTCCGGCTCTTCTGCCACCACCAGCTGCTGTTCATCGTATTTTTCACCCCGGACAAACAGCTGAATCCGGGCGGAGACACCTTTTCTGCCGACCGGCACATTACAATATCCTGCCATACTTTTCTTCTCCTTTTCCGACCGCAGAAGCGGTCAATATGCACAGTATAGCACCGCAGGTTTGTGAATGTCAACCAGACAAACTATCGTTTGAATACTTACCGAATCCTTGAGTCGCTGTAGACGGCCATTGCCCGCCCGACGCACATGATCTGCCGCTGGCCGGGGTCATCGACATAATCATAAAGCTCATGCAGTTCGGGATGGTCAATAATCTGATTCAGACAGCCGATCATCTCTTCCAGATAACCGGGGTCGATACCCTGTTTGCCATGGCCAGGGCAGAGCTTTCTGACCTTTTCAAACCGTGGGCGGTTGCCGACCAGCGAATCCCGGAAAGCGGTGACGGTCATCCCCTCAGGGAACCAGGTGTTCGGGAACCGTTCAATGATCAGCGTCGGAGTGGAGAGGACCGCGTCGCCGCTGTAGAGAATGCCGCTTTTGTGGTCGAGCAGCATGCAGCCGCCGGCGGTATGGCCGGGGGTATAAATTGCCTCCACTTCTTCCCCATCGCCCAGTCGGAAGCGATAACCGTCCCGGTATGGGATTACTTCCGTCTGATCGCTGATCGGGACCAGATCCTTTTCATCACAGAGAGGGCGCATCCGCGTTTCAGGATGGGCCATCTGGGCTTTGAGATAGGGGACATCCTGTTCAGGACAGTACACCTTGCCAAACTGGCCGTTGCCGCCGGAATGGTCGCCATGAAAATGAGTGTTGACAACGTCCAGCGGCTTTCCGCCGGTCAGTGCATCGACAGCGCCCTTCAAGTCGCCCGCCCCCATACCGGTGTCGATCAGCAACGCCCGTTCACTGCCGATGATCAGGTGCATCCAGGTGGAAGCACCTGGAAGATGCGCATCATAAAACAGGTGGCGGACGCGGGGGTCATCCTCATCCGGCAGAACCGTCAGATAAGGGTTAGCCGCACAGTTGTGGGGCAGGGCCGCCACCGAGTCGGCAAATGCGTCGTTTTCATCCATATACTTTTTCCATTCTGACATATCAAAAACACTCCTTACCTGTCGCGCCGCCGGATATCCCGGCAGCCATTCTGTACAAATTATAGCATATCTGCGGCCGGTCAACAAGTAGTGTCAACCTGTAACCGGCAATCTTCCCCCATCAGCGGCAAGGGCGAAAAACCGGAAAAATCGACAGGAAGAAAATAAAAATTGTACAAAAATAAGTCACTATTTTCTCAGTCTTTTCCACCCCCGCCAAATCGTCACAAAGCCAGTAAATACCGGGGTTTGTTTGCCCTATAACGCTTGACGGAAACAGAAAATGCCAGTATAATAAAGCCAGGACGATACAAACAGATACGTCCGATTTCAGAATGTAAGGTAAGGAAGTGTTCTGAGTATGAAAATGGAAGAATACGAGAAAGCCTATAAACTCGGGAAGAAAGAATATCAGTCCCGGCTTCTGAATGGCCAGCTGCCTACACTGGAAGTACTGGATGAAATTCTGCCCGACAGCACCAGCTACTCGGAGGTCCCCCTCGGCGTTGTCCAGATCCCGATGCGCCAGATTGTCGGCACTAAAACGGCCGGCCGGAGCACCGCTTTTGCAGCCAACTTCATGCCGATTCTCGGCCCCGCAACCGAGTTTGCCGCCAAATGGCAAAACCTCAGCGTCATTCAGGAAAATGAAGGATTCCGCGATCCCGTCAAGGCATACGAATATATGAACCGGTTTTATATCCAGGAGGGGAACAAACGGGTCAGTGTCATGAAATACTATGGCGCCTACTCGATTCCCGGCAATGTAATCCGCCTGATCCCCAAACGGACAGACCAGCTGGAAAATAAAATCTACTACGAATTTCTGGATTTTTACCGGGTAACCGGCATCAACTATATCTATTTCAGCAAACTGGGCGGTTTTACCAAATTGCTGACCGCCGTCGGAAAAGGAGCCGAAGATGTCTGGACCAACGACGAAAAGGTCACTTTCAACTCGGTATTTTTCAGCTTCCAGGAAGGTTTTTATCAGAACGGCGGCGAAAAACTGGCATTGACCGATGGTGATGCTTTTCTGCTGTTCCTCGACCTGTACAGCTATGATTCGATCAAGGATAAGACCCGCAGTGAGATTATGGCATTGACCGCCTCCTGCTGGGAAGAGTTTGTCCTGCAATCCAAGCCTTATCAGGAAGAGATTGATCTGAAACTCAACCCAAGCCAACACGAAAAACCACTGCTCGACCGGCTGCTCCCCCTGAACACCACCCAGCACCTGAAAGTCGCCTTTATCTATATGCGCACCCCCCAGAGCTCAGCCTGGACCTATGCGCATGAGCTTGGCAGAACCCATATCAGTGCGGTTTTTGAGGACGAGATCGACACCTTCACCTACGAAAACACCACGCAGGAAAACATCGACGCGGTCCTCGAGGACGCCATCGGCAAAGGTGCTGATATCATTTTCACCACCTCCCCTGTCTTTGTACAGGCAAGTGTCAAGGCGGCGATTGCCCATCCGACCGTCAAGATCCTCAACTGCTCGCTGAATACCACCCACCGGTATATCCGCACCTATTATTCCCGGATGCACGAAGCCAAGTTCCTGATGGGGGCGATCGCAGGCGCGCTGTCCAGCAATGATAAAATTGCCTATATCGCCGACTATCCGATCTACGGGACAATTGCCAGCATCAATGCCTTTGCATTGGGTGCCAAGATGATCAACCCGCGGATTAAGGTGCATCTGCTCTGGTCGACGCTGAAGGACTTCAATCTGGACGAAGAACTGCTGCGGCTGCATCCCGACTGTTTCCTGGGCAGAGATATGGTTATCCCCGAAAAAGGATACCGGGATTTCGGCCTGATCCAGCTGGATGAGGACGGCAATACCATCAGCCAGGCGATGCCGCTCTACAACTGGGGTACCTTCTATGAAAAGCTGATCCGTACTGTGATGGACGGGACCTGGAAATACGACGAAGACAAGAAAGACAGCAAAGCCATCAGCTACTGGTGGGGACTGTCGGCTGACGTCGTCGACGTTGTCTACTCTGCCCGTATCCCGATCGGAACCAAACGGCTGGTTGAACTGCTCAAGGACACCATCCGTACAGGGCATTTTGACCCGTTTGCCGGCGTGCTCTACGCCCAGAACGGAATCGTCCAGAGCGACCCCAACCGTTCACTGACGCCGGAAGAAATTGTCAACATGGATTGGCTGGCGGAAAATGTCATCGGCAGCATCCCGACAGCAAATGAGCTGATGGACCATGCCGTGCCGGTCACCATCCAGCAGGGCGTTGAGACACGGAAAGAGGAAACTGTCTGAAAGGAAACATCGACGTGAAAATTCTTGTACTCGCCGACCAGGAGTCGGAATATTTGTGGGATTACTTCGAACGGAGCAAATTTGAGGGAATCGACCTGATTATTTCCTGCGGTGATCTGGACGCGGGGTATCTCTCCTTTTTGGCAACGCTGTTGCCGATACCGGTTTTATATGTCCACGGCAACCACGACACCAAATATCAGACCAGACCACCGGAAGGCTGTATCTCCATTGACGGTGAGTATTATATCTATAAAGGAGTCAGGATCGTCGGTCTGGGCGGTTCAATGCGCTACCGCAAGGATGTTGAGAACCAGTATACCGAACGGGAGATGGCAAAACGTGTGCGCAAGCTGCTGCTTCCACTGGTTTTTCACCGGGGATTTGATATCCTGGTCGCTCACGCCCCCGCAAGAGGCGTCAACGACGGGGAAGACCTGGCCCACCAGGGCTTCAAGGTCTTCCGCCGGCTGATCTGCCATTACCACCCAAAGTATTTTGTACATGGGCATATCCATCAGAACTATACATCCCGTTTCAAACGGTATGACAAGCTGGATGATACGACGGTTGTCAACGCCTACGAGCGCTGCATCATTGAGATCTGAACAAAAAAGAAGAGCTGCACCCGGTAAAACGGCGTACAGCTCTTCTTTTTTGTCATCTGGTCAGATCTGCTCACCCAGCTTAGATCTGCTCACGCAACTCTACAGCAAGGCGTTTCAGAATCCGTTTTTCCAAACGGGATATGTAGGACTGAGAAATTCCGATACAGTCAGCAACCTCCTTCTGGGTATGTTCCCGTCTGCCATCCAGCCCAAAGCGAAGTGTCATGATCTGCTGTTCCCGTCCCGAAAGCCGGGAAACTGCCGCACGAAGTGCCGCACGTTCCGCCTCCGCTTCCAGATCCTCACTGACCGCATTTTCCGGCGACCCAAGCACATCGCTGAGCAGCAGCTCGTTGCCATCCCAGTCGACGTTGAGCGGCTCGTCAAACGATACCTCGCTCTTTAACCGGGAGGTTTTGCGCAGGTGCATGAGGATTTCATTTTCGATACAGCGGGAAGCATAGGTTGCCAGCTTGATCTTTTTGTCGGGCGAAAAGGTATCAACCGCCTTGATCAGCCCAATTGTGCCAATGCTGGTCAGATCCTCCAGCGAATTTCCACCTCCTTCAAACTTCTTTGCGATATAGACGACCAGCCGCAGATTTCTTGTAATCAGCTGTTCCTTGACTGCCGGATCGGGCAGCCGGACGATCATCGCCTCTTCTTCCTCCCGCGTCAATGGCGGAGGCAGCGACCCGCCCCCGGTCATATAATAGAGTACATTTTCCGACTGGTCATGCTGCCGGCTCAGCTGCCTGTTATTTGCGCTGCTGTCCGGCTGGCGCCGTGCGCCGGTAGTCAGCAGGCCTGCAAGCAGGTTCCCGATCTGCCGCATGATCAGATGCTGCATTGAATAATTCATACCACTCCTCCTCAGTCCAATGGGCCTACCACCCCATCCACCCTTTCACCGGCAACTGGACTAAACGCCTCCTCCCCCAATGCCAGCACACAGTCAAAGGCCGCTCCGTCCCGCTGCCGGACCAATACCGCCTCTATCCCGGCCAGCAGCCGTTCCCCCGCGGCTGTACGGCAGGGCACCATCCGCAGTTTCCCCCGCCAGCGTCCCGGCTTGGCAGCTGCGGAAAGGCTGGTACAGCAGTTGACCAGATCATCCGGCCAAACACCGGATACTGCCTGCAATCCGACCACCGCAACCGGCCTGCCAAAACAGGTCAGGCGGTTTCCTGTATCAATCAGCAGTCGGACAGCAGCTTCCCGTCCGCAGCAGCGGACGATAAACCGCTCGGTCAGCTGCTCAGGCATCCGTTTTTCAAACAGCCAGGAAAACCCCTTGGCGGCCGCACAGCCTGCGACAGCCGCCGCTGTCAGCCAAACTGCCGACAGATGGAAATAGACGACACCGTTTCTGACCGCCATCCCCGGCGGGGCCAGCAATGCAGCAACCGCGATCATCCCACCTGCAAACAGGACACTGACCAGAAAAAAGGTCAGCGTCAGCCGTACAAAGCTCCGTCCCGGCTGTCGGCCAAAGGTGATCAGTACAATCCCTGCTGCAACTGCTAGCCGTACCACTGTCAGCACTGCCGGTGAAAGCCCGGGCAGCAGCATCACCAGTGCTGCTGCACCCCCCGCAAGGCTTCCGGCAGCAATACGCCCCCGTCCGGCGTGCCGATGGCCGAGCAGCGCGGTACAGCGGAGCATCGCCCAGGTCAGCATCAGATTCAGCGCAACCAGTACATCCAGATAGATGGTCTGCCCAGCCAAAGTCATTCCCCCATTCCGCCTCCCGGACACCCACCAGTATACGCCAACCGGACTGGAAAAATGGTCGAAGGAGCAGACCGGCAGCAAAAAAACTGCCTTCCGCAGAGGAAAGGCAGTCAATCGTAATTATTTATTTTTCCAGCGCTTGAGGGTCGGCATAAAGGATTCAAGATAAGCACGGGCGGCCTGTTTGTCCCCCTGCATATGAGGCAGACAAAATTCGATCATCTCCTCCATCGTACAGTCTTCCAGGAATTTTCCGTTATCATAACACCATTTGCAATAGTCCTCATTCAAAGTGCCATCCGCCTCGCTGCCAAGGATATCATCCTCTAGCGGCATTCCACAGCACTGGCAGATCAGCTTTCTGGGCGACCCGAGCAGGGTATTGACTGATACGCCGAACAGTCTGGACAGGGCAAGCAATGTATCCGCACTAGGAGTCGTTTCACCTGTTTCCCAACGGGAAACAGCCTGACGGGTCACAAACATCCGCTCGGCAAGTTCTTGCTGGGTCATCTGCCGCTTACTGCGCAGCGACACAAGTACTTCTGCAAATTTCAACAGAGATCATCCTTTCTTATCTTCAAATCAAACGACTGTCTCTGTCCATATTATACCGTCAGCCAACCAGTATGTAAAGCAACCATCTGTTGCCTGCAAACAAAACAAAAAACCGGACAGGTTTCCCCATCCGGTTATCTTGCAATTCAAAAGAAGAATTATTTGAGCTCGACTTTCGCGCCAGCGTCTTCGAGTTTCTTCTTCATCTCTTCAGCAGCATCCTTAGCAACGCCAGTCTTGACAGGAGCGGGAGCGCCGTCAACGATAGCCTTGGACTCTTTCAGGCCCAGACCAGTGATCTCTTTAACAGCTTTGATAACAGCGGTCTTAGCGTCGCCAACTTCAGCCAGGACAACGTCGAACTCGGTCTTCTCTTCAGCAGCAGGAGCAGCAGCGCCGCCAGCAACGACGACAGCACCAGCAGCAGCAGAAACGCCAAATTCTTCTTCGATGGTCTTAACCAGCTCGTTCAGTTCGAGGACGGTAAGAGCCTTGATTTCTTCGATCATAGCAGAGATTTTTTCAGAAGCCATGAGAATATACCTCCATGTAAGATAATTGTAGGGTCTGTATCACGACAGACAACGGATTCCTGAGAAAGATCAGGCAGTAGCCTCTTCGGCAGACTCGTCCTTCTTGGCGATCTGGTCCAGGACAACCGCGAGATTGCGGACGATGCCATTCAGGCCACCAGCCAGCTGAGACAGCAGGACTTCTCTGGAAGGGATAGATGCGATTGCATCAACGCCAGCTGCATCGAGGACATCGTTCTCAATGAAACCGCCTTTGATATTGAAGCAATCCTTGTGGTCCTTTGCGTACTTCGCAATGATACGGGCAGCAGCGGTAGCGTCGGTCTCAGACAGAGCAACAGCGGTGGTACCGTCCAGATGCTTTGCCAGTTCCTCAAACTTGCCGCCGGTTACTGCGAAACGAACTGCGGAGTTCTTGTAAACAGAGTAATGAACGCCAGCTTCACGCATTTCTTTACGGAGCTTGGTGTCGTCCGCGACGTTGATACCTTTGTAATCAACCAGGACGCCAGCAACAGAACCGTCGATTTTAGCCTTCAGCTCTTCAACAACTTTCTGTTTTTCAAGTAAAACTTTGTTGCTAGGCAAATCGATTCACCTCCATGAATTTGGTTTGTGATCCGAAAAGCTATTCTTACGAAAAAACCTTCCCGCACTCGAAAGACACGGAAAGGCAGAAATATCACTATTTCGCTTATTCCTCGGCAAGCTGCGGCTCAGCCGCAATTATACCGGTTACCCGGAACTTGCTGTCTTTGGATCACAGCTTGTATATTATACCACACGCAGGGTATTGTTGTCAATACCCTGCGCGAAGTTTTTTTAAAAAAGATTACACGCCGTATTTAGCGGTAGAGACCTTGACACCAGGGCCCATGGTGGAAGCAACGACGCAGCTCTTCAGGTAAGCACCCTTGGAAGCAGCGGGTTTTGCTTTGACAATCGCATCCATCAGGGTGTTGAAGTTCTCAGAGAGCTTCTCAACGCCGAAGGAAACCTTGCCGATCGGGCAGTGGATGATGTTGGTCTTGTCCAGACGGTACTCGATCTTACCAGCTTTTGCTTCGGTAACAGCACGAGCGACATCGGGGGTAACAGTACCAGCCTTGGGAGAAGGCATCAGGCCACGCGGACCGAGGACTTTACCCAGACGGCCAACTACGCCCATCATGTCAGGGGTAGCGACGACAACGTCGAAATCCATCCAGCCTTCAGACTGGATCTTCTGGACATATTCTTCACCTGCGTAATCAGCGCCGGCAGCCAGAGCTTCATCAACCTTGTTGCCTTTGCAGATAGCAAGAACCTTAACGTTCTTACCGGTACCGTTGGGCAGAACGACCGCGCCGCGGACCTGCTGGTCAGCGTGACGGGAGTCAACACCCAGGCGGATATGAACTTCGACGGTCTCGTCGAATTTAGCCTTGGCGATATTTACGACAGTAGCGAGTGCTTCAGCAGAATCAAACTGAGTAGCAGTGTCGTACGCCTTGACACTCTCGTTATATTTCTTTCCGTGTTTCATTTTCGTTAATCCTCCCTAATAGTGGTAGATAGCGGAATCTTCCTCCCACGCAGCGGGGGTTAGTCCACAACCTCGATACCCATGGAACGGCAGGTGCCGGCGATCATGGACATAGCAGCTTCCAGAGAAGCGGCGTTGAGGTCAACCATCTTCTGTTCTGCGATCTTCTGAACCTGTTCTTTTTTGATCTTAGCGACTTTGGTCTTGTTCGGAGTACCGGAAGCGGACTCGATACCGCAAGCCTTCTTGATCAGGACAGCTGCAGGAGGAGTCTTGGTAACGAAGGTAAAGGAACGGTCAGCGTAAACGGTGATGATAACCGGGATGATCATACCGATATCATTTTTGGTACGCTCGTTGAACTCCTTGGTGAACGACATAATGTTGACACCATGCTGGCCGAGTGCCGGACCAACAGGGGGGGCAGGGGTTGCTTTGCCTGCCGGGATCTGAAGCTTAATATAGCCTGTAACTTTCTGAGCCATTGATAAGCACCTCCAAAATAATGTGGTAACTGGCGGAACAGGGCGATTACCGATGCGCCGCATAGCGGCATTGTATACAGCGAAGACGCTGCTTGTTCCTCCCACATTCAGGCCGGGTGGATCCCGTACCTGAAAGGCTGTCCCACCATGGGACAGACGAATGTTTCTTGTTTACTCTTCTGCCAGCTCGACTTCGCCCAGCTGCAGATCAGCCAGCGTATCGCGCCCGAAGAAAGATACGGAAACCTGTACGATTCCCTTGTCGGTGTCGATTCCAACGACTTTGCCGACAAATCCTTCCAGAGGACCATGGGTAACCTTGACACTGTTTCCGACCGCAAAGTTGACCTGAACGGATTTCAGTTCTACGCCAAGCGCTTCGACTTCCTTTTCGGTCAGTGGAATCGGTTCGGTTGTCGAACCGACGAAACCGGTGACGCCGCGAATGTTGCGAACAAAATACCAGGATTCAGGGGTGATCAGCATCTTGACCAGAACGTAGCCGGGGAATACTTTTCTTTCCACCTCACGCTTTTTGCCGTCATCATTGTACTCTTCAACCGTTTCGGTGGGTATTCTTACCTCAAAAATCCGGTCGCCGAACCCCTGGTTCT
>DVLN01000152.1 GCA_018715465.1 Candidatus Faecivivens stercorigallinarum
GATGAATATAATTGGATAAATTATTTACTCATATGATTTTTCAAAGGTCACCGGCGTGATCGTGAACCGGAAGTCGAACGTAGCGTCATCCAGCCGGTACTCTTCCAGCAGCTCGGGTCCGCAGGAGTTGGAGCCAATACCGCTCTGCTTGTAGTCGATGCACAGAACTGTCCAGGGAGAGGGTTCCAGTTCATAGTTGTGCATCTTGCGGGTCAGTTCTTCCTGGGTGAAGCGGGAAGCGTTGAAGCTGAACCCGTCGCCTGAAATAAACAGCGCGGTCCGTTCGTCGCCGATGGTCAGATATTTACAGCCATAGTGGCTGCCATTTTCCTGGGGTTTGAGGTAATCTTCATGCAGCTCGTCCCGTTTGGCACCGAAGACACCCAGCCAGCTTGCACGGTGTTTGTCGCAGTAGCTTTCAAATGGGCCATAGCCATAATATTCGACTTCGTCCATCTTTGCGGGCAGCATCATGCGGATTCCAAACCGCGGCAGGAAGACCATGCTGGTATCTCTGACAGCCTGAATCGCACAGTCGATCTCACCATTGCCATGGACGGTCCACTGGACATCAATATCCAGGAATTTGCGGATCGAATCGGCGGCGATTCCAAGATGGGTGCAGAGGGTGACCTCTTCGCTGCCGACAAAGATCTGGGTATCATATGCCCGGGTGACCGCGCGGTCATAACCGCAGTTCTGCCATTTGACCCGGATTTCACGGTCATTGTCGGTCGGCGCACGCCAGACGTTGTATTGCATCGGCTGGCAGAGGAGGGTAGACTGGTCGAACACCATCTCCCGGAAGGTGCCGGACATCTTGTCATAGATATAGCGGAAGTTGCCGCCGCGAAGAATGACGACATCATCATTTTCGCTGACCTCGATCTCGTCTTCCTCGCTGCCATCTACCAGGCAGAGTTCGGCCAGCCGCTGACCGGCGGGGTTGCCATCACGGAGAATGATCTGGTCAAAGCCAAGCTCGTAGCCTTCGTCCAGCAGTTCGGTTGCCTCTTTGAGCAGGTAGACAAATCGGACAGCCGATGCGCCCGAACCCGATTCAGGGAGATCGAGCGAAATGTTGCAGCTCTGATGAGGCTGGATGTTGGGCAGTTGGATTTCAAATGCGTCAATCGGGACGCCGTCTTCCGAAACTTCGCAGATAACGTTCAGGTAATCATCGGTCGACAGGAAATCCAGCTGGTTGGTGAAGGTAAAGCTGCCGTCGGAATTGAGAGCCGCGCGAACCGGACGGATGACGTTTTTGTATTCAGCAAGGCCGGTCGACGGGGTGCGGTCGGGATAGACCAGACCGTCCATGCAGAAATTGCTGTCGTGCAGAACCTCTCCAAAGTCGCCGCCATATCCGTAGATTGGTTTTCCGTCAACGGTATTGCCCATCAGCACCGCATGATCGCACCATTCCCAGACAAACCCGCCGCAGAAGTTGGGGTACTGCATGACCAGCTGCCAGTATTCTTCGGCATCACCGGGACCGTTGCCCATTGCATGGATGTATTCGCAAAGAATGACCGGCTTTTTGTTTTCACTGTTTTCACAGTAATCACGAACGGTCTGTAAGGTTGGGTACATCCAGCTGCGCAGATCGAGGTCGGCGAGTTCTTCCTTATAATTGTCATATTCGCCGCTGCCCCAGTTTTCACCTTCGTAATGAACCAGACGGGTATCATCATATTCCTTGATCCAGTGGGCAGCATTTGCAAAGCAGACGCCCCAGCCGGCTTCATTGCCGAGCGACCAGATGACGACTGACGGATGGTTCTTGTCCCGAATCACATTTCGCTGGACACGATCGACAATTGCTTCGCTCCAGTCGGGGTCGGCGGCGATAGTAGGATACAGTTTCGCGTAATCGGCCTGGTTGCCGGAAGCGGTGCAGACGCCGTGCGCTTCGACATCCGATTCAGAGATCAGATAGAATCCCAGCCGGTCGCAGAGTTCAGGCATCAGCGGAGAGTTGGGATAATGGCTGGTGCGGACCGCATTGATGTTGTAGCGGCGCATCAGGGTGAGGTCACGCAGCAGGTCTTCTTCGCTGACCGCATATCCCTTGACGGGGTCAGAGTCGTGACGGTTGACGCCACGGAAGGTGACCGGTTTGCCGTTGACGAGGACAACGCCGTCTTTAGTACAGATTTCCCGGAAGCCGACCTTTTGGCAGATATATTCCTCGCCGGCCTGAAGCAGAACCGAGTAAAGATTCGGCTGTTCAGCGTTCCAGAGCAGGGGAGCGTCGACCAGAATTGAGATGACGCCTTCAGCCACAGAGACATTTTCGCCGGAAGCCATCTGGTTGCCATCCGGGTCAAACAGTGTCCAGCGGACTGGAAGTTCACCGCGGTTGCTGTAATTGATTTGCAGCAAGCCGTTGGTAAAATCATTTGACAAAACAGTTTTTACCGTCAGATCGCGCAGATGTTGCTGAGGACGTTTGAGCAGATAAACGTCACGGAAGATACCGGACATTCTGAGCTTGTCCTGGTCTTCCAAATAGCTGCCATCGCACCATTTGAGGACAAGGGCGGTCAGGTTGTTTTCGCCTTCCTTTATATAGGAAGAGATATCAAATTCGCTGGTGGAATGGGAGACCTGGCTGTAACCGGCGAAACATCCGTTAATCCACAGATAAATGCAGGAATCGACCCCTTCAAAATTCAAATAATACCGGCTGCCAGTGTCAGCAATCCAGAACTCAGTCCGGTAGACACCGCAGGGATTATCCAGCGGAAGATGGGGCGGGTCATAAGGAAAGGGGTAGCGAATGTTGGTATACTGATGGTGGTCATATCCATGCATCTGCCAGACGGAGGGTACCGGGATGGTGTCGAACTGGTCACAGGATTCGTTTTCATAATGGATTGAGATTTTGCGGACCGAGTCAAAATATTTGAATTTCCAATCGCCGTTGAGCAAGATGAAGCGGGAAGAGGACTCGCGGAAGTTGTCCATTGCTTCGCTTGCATCGTCGCAGGGAATGTAATAGGCACGAGGCGGTTCGGTCCCGATGTGCAGAATATGATTGTTTTCATAAAAGTTGTCGTAGATCATGTTATCCGACCTTTCTTAAATGTGTCCGCCCTGGAGCGACAGCCAAATCCGTACTCTGAGTGGAAACAAAGTATTTCACTTTCAATATTACCATATCTGAC
>DVLN01000153.1 GCA_018715465.1 Candidatus Faecivivens stercorigallinarum
AAAATTATTCTCAACCATCTTGTGGCTCCGGCTGGAATATGTTAGAATAGAAGCGGATAAAATGATAAAACAAAGCGCTGTACAAAAGACAACGGAAAATATGACAGCGCACTGAAAGGATGACTTCCATGATTTACGTCATTTCGGATATCCACGGCTGTTATCAGTCCTATCTGAAAATGCTGGAAAAACTGAAAATACGTGATTCTGATACTGTTTACATTCTCGGCGATACCATCGACCGCGGCCGGGATGGTATCAGGGTTTTGCAGGATATGATGATGCGTCCGAATATCATTCCGATTCTCGGCAACCATGAATATATGGCTGCACACGCCCTCGACTTGCTGGCGGACGCGGCAAAGGCACAGGCCGAGATGCCGCCCCCTGAACTCAAACGTAAGCTGGCAAAATGGATTTCCGATTCAGGCGCCGCGACGCTGCATGCCTATCGGAAACTGACCCCGCAGCAGCGGCGGCAGATCCTCGAATATCTGGCGGAATTTTCGCTGTATGAGGAGGTGCGCGCCGGCGGCAAGGACTATATCCTGATGCACGCAGCGCCGGTCGAAGGCGGAAAGGCGCTTGGCGAATATACGCCGGAAGAGCTGCTCTTTACCCATACCCTGCCGGAGGAAAACCCGTTCCCCGGTAAAATACTTGTCACCGGTCATACCCCGACCTTCCTGCTGGGGGACCAGTACCGCGGCAAGATCGTGACCAGCGAAAAGGGGGACCATATCTGTCTCGACGCAGGGGCCGGGTATGGGGAAAACCTCGCGGCTGTCTGCCTGAACACCGGCTGGCATTATTATGTTTCGACCGCCGATGATCCCGCGCTCGCCTGACCGTTTAGCCGACTATGATTTTTATAACAATTTTATTGCAGTAAAACAGCCGGGCGGGAGAACCGTCCGGCTGAATTTGTCACAAAATATAGTTTAATAGTTTTCGGCCTTGATCTGGAAATAAGCCTGCGGATGCTGGCATACCGGGCAGATTTCCGGTGCCTTCTTGCCGATGACGATGTGTCCGCAGTTGGAGCACTGCCAGATCATATCCTCGTCACGCGAGAAGACCAGCCCGCCCTCGATGTTGGCAAGCAGCTTGCGGTAACGTTCTTCGTGTTCCTTTTCGATTTTGCCGACCATCTTAAAGAGTGCGGCGATCTGGGTAAAGCCTTCCTCTTCGGCTTCTTTTGCCATCCGGTCGTACATATCGGTCCATTCGTAGTTTTCACCGGCAGCAGCGTCGGCAAGGTTGGTTTCGGTCGACTGGATACCGTCATGCAGCAGCTTGAACCAGATTTTTGCATGTTCCTTTTCGTTGTTGGCGGTTTCTTCGAACAGGTTGGCAATCTGGACATAGCCGTCCTTTTTGGCTTTGGACGCATAGTAGGTGTACTTGGTCCGTGCCTGGCACTCGCCTGCAAACGCTTCCATCAGGTTTTTTTCAGTTTTGGTACCCTTCAGTTCTTTCATGATAAATGCCTCCTTCTGGGATGGTCAGATTGACCGGGGTTAATCGGGTAAATTGATGATTACCTGTTACGATGATTATAGCATAAAACCAGTTTCTGTTCGGTGATTTGGTCACAGAAAAAATGCTTTTTTCCGGGTATACTTGTGTTACAGAAAGGGGGAAGCGGGATGGCAGTCAGATTAAACAATGACCGCGAGGTCGTCAAAACCGTTAAGGAAGGTCTTGCACAGACCGGCGGGTACTGTCCCTGCCGCCTGCAGCGGACGGAAGAAAACAAATGTATCTGCAAGGAGTTCCGCGAGCAGATGGCCGACCCGGATTTTGAAGGCTATTGCCACTGTATGTTATATTACAAATCGAAAGATTGATATTTTGGAAAGGAGATTTCACATGGCAGTTTTACATGTTACCAAGGAAAATTTTGAAAAGGAAGTTCTTCAGTCGGATAAAAAAGTTCTGGTCGATTTCTGGGCCAGCTGGTGCGGTCCCTGCCGGATGGTCGGCCCGATCCTCGACGAAATCGCAGAGGAACAGGACGCGGTCAAGATCTGCAAGGTTAATGTCGATGAACAGCCCGAACTGGCACAGGCTTTCGGCGTCATGAGCATCCCGACCCTCTGCGTGATCGAGGGCGGCAAACTGGTCAATCAGGCAGTTGGTGCCCGTCCTAAGTCGGATATCCTCGCACTGATCGGTTAATATACGGAATCAAAAATGCCGGGCATGGTTGGCAGCAATCATGCCTGGCATTTTTTATGATTGGTGTTCTCCACTATACTGGAGACAGGCGAAGTTCGAGTTCGTATACATCATTGGTGTGTTGTATGACGTTTCCTGTTGGCTGAAAGCCGTTGCGTTCATAGAGCCTTTTTGCCCGGTTATTGGTGCTAAGAATCCATAGGGTAGGCGGCTTTGTACATTTTCCGACTGCAAAGGTAAGCAGTTGGGTTCCATATCCTTTGTTCTGTTCCTCGGGCAGGACATAAAGATTTTCAATAATATTGTCATGCACCGAGACGATTCCGACGGGTTTTCTGTCGATCAGCAGATACAGCTGTGCACCTTTTGCGATTTGGGATTCAAGATAGTTCTTTTGGCGCTCAGGTGTATGGCTTGCAATAAATTCTGCGGAACAGATGCCCTTGTGGGATTCTTTCCAGCTTTCAGCATGGATGATGGCAGCCTCCATGATATCCGACTGGGTTACCAGCTTAATCATTTTTAGGGCCTTTCGGGCCATCTTTTACTCCTGTGTCCGCTTTTGAACCGGCTTTTGGACCATCTTTGGGAGCCGGTTTTTTGGCAGGTTTTTCGTCGGGGGACTCTGCCTTTTCAGGCGGTGTTGGCTTGTCGGCGGGTTCCGGCGGCTCTTCCTCAGACACCAGCAGTGTTCCGTCACTGGCTTTCGCGGTTGTGCAGCGGTAATGGGCCAGTACATGATCATCTGTCACCTTTTTGGTTCCATCCGGGCCGGTTTCCGTCTCAACTGTCAGCGTTCCTTTTAGCCCGGTCGTCAGGTTGACAAACGCGATCTGAACCGTTTCTCCGGGGTCAGGGTCCGGCAGCCGGCTGTCTTCGTCGACTGGGACGGTGATGACATCCCGTTTAAGGGTACCGGTATATTTTTTCCCGCGGATGGTCACCTGGATTTCATCCTGATCACTGCCCAGCTCTTTGGCGTGGTGGATGTGCAGCACCGGCTGCTGTTCTTCTGCGGACAGTTCAGCGGCAGCTGCCGGGCCATGTTCGGGCGGGAGGGGAGCTGCCAGCGCGGCGGCGGTCAGCGTCCCCGACAGGATAGTCAGGGTAACAAGAGCGGCAAAGATCCGGCGAAGGCCGGAAAGACGTTGACGGTGGTTTTTACGCATACTGCATCTCTCCTTGTTTGTGGTATCGTATTAATGTACGTTTAATGTCACCTTAATTGTAGCGGAAATTGCCGAAAATTTCAATGGCTTTTTTGTATTTTTATTCAACTTTTTCTCATTTGCTTGTTAGCGGCAAAAACAATAGGGTGCGGATTATTGCCGCACCCCTGATACAGTCGTATATTCTCAATATCTGCCGGAGATTGTCTCCAGCTTCTGCCGGTCGAGCAGCTGGATGGTTCCTCTGCTCTGCCGGACGATGCCTTCGGCGGTAAAATACCGCAGCATCCGCGAGACAACCTCTCTGGCGGTTCCCATATATCGGGCGATCTGGTCGTGGGTCATCTTCAGCTGCTGGCTGCCGCTCTTGTCCATCTCGTCCAGCAAAAAGGCAGCCAGCCGCCGGTCAAACCGCATAAACATGATCTGTTCCATCACCCAGACCGCATCCGACAGCCTTGCCGCCGCCGCACGAAGGGAAAAATTCTCGGCATAGATATTTTCAGACGTTACATTCGCGTAGGCCGCTCCGTCAATCACCAGCAGATCGGTTTCTTCCTCGGCGTCGATCATCACTTCCAGCGTGATCTGCCGCATCGCACAGGGGGCGGACAGCAAAATCACCTCACCTAGATATGCCCGGAACAGGGTGATCTCCCGCCCTTCCTCCGACAGCAGATAACCCCGCAGACAGCCGCTCTGGATGACCAGCACCCCGGTACAGCCGCCGGTGCCATGGACGTTTTCTCCCTTGTCGCAGTGGAGGGGATGGGTCGCCGCACAGAGTGTCTGCTGCTGAGCAGGGGTCAGCTGGTCCCAGAAGGTGAAATACTGTTTAAAAAAAGCGGGGCATTGCTGTGGTTGCATCGGAAAGACTCCTTGTCTGTTGAAGATTGGCAATCAGTACGGATTGCCTGCGCTTTCGGCGTCCAGGCCGAAGAAGGTGAGGGCTTTCTGGATGGAATAATCCCAGAACCGCCATTCATGCTTGAAACCGGGCGTCGTCTCAAAGGTTGCATCCAGCCCGATCTCCTTTGCATAGTTCATAAAGTCTGTGAATGCCGGGAAGAGCATGTCGTCTTCGCCGCAGGCAAAGTACAGCCGGGGCAGTTCGCCGGTTTTTGCCTTTTCAGTGACAACCCGCCAGGTATTTTCGACCGACGCGAGGAAGTCGTCCATATCTTTGTAGTTGGCGACCGACTTTTTCATCCGTTCCCACATCTTTGGTTCTTTTTCCTGCATGGTTGCAAAGTTGCGGGGAGAGGCCGATAGGATAGCGGCAGCTGCAAATTTTTCCGGGTGGTTGAAGGCGTAGACACAGGTGCCCCGTCCGCCCATCGAAAGACCGGCAATGAAGTTGTCCTCCCGCTTGTCGGAGGCGGGCAGCCAGCCATAGACCAGCGGCATCAGCTCTTCAAACAGGAAGTCGTACATTGCATACCCGGTCCCGAAGATCGGCCAGTTTGCATAGTTGGCGTTCATCCCGCTGGGGCAGACGACGATCAGGTCCTTTTCACAAGCATACAGTTCGATGTTGGATTTGCGCAGCCAGTCGGTGTGGTCGCCGAAGGTGCCGTGCAGCAGCCAGAGCACCTTATACTTTTTGCCGCTCCGGTAGAATGCGTTGGAATCGGTTTCCCAGGGCTTGTCCGGCAGGATGATTGTCACTTCGGTGTTGCCGCCCAGGTACTGGCTGGGAAAATTAATGTTGACAAGAGACATAGGCCATCGTCCTTTCTGTTTGGATAGAAAATTCCATTACAGCCTTATTTTACCACATTTTCCCATTTCTGAACAGATATTTTGTACAATTATTTGCTCTGCGCAAAACAAAAGGTCTGTTTAATCCACTTCCGGCCGGTCAATGTCTTTCAGCTCGCGGGCGTCCTCCGCCTCCACCCAGCTGACTGCGTCAGGGTGGCGGTGCATCACCCTTTTTCCGCCGCGGTCACCCGTCAGCGCCAGCAGTTCGGGGAAGAATGCCCGGTGGAACAGCACCGGGTTTCCCGCTTGTCCGTCTTTGGCCAGGCAGACAATTTTCCCCGGTTCCCGCGCCTCAATCAGCCGGAGCAGGGAAGCGGCTTTTAATTCCGGCTGGTCGGCCACCATAAAAATGGCGTATTCCGCTCCCAGCTGTTCAGCCGCTTTGACCCCCAGCCGGACGGTGTGGGACGCCCCC
Organism: Candidatus Faecivivens stercorigallinarum; assembly: GCA_018715465.1. Classification (GTDB taxonomy): domain Bacteria; phylum Bacillota; class Clostridia; order Oscillospirales; family Ruminococcaceae; genus Faecivivens; species Faecivivens stercorigallinarum. The sequence goes on from DVLN01000153.1 coordinate 5,530, forward strand.
AGCAGCGGGCAGTCGTTACGGACCGGGATGACATCCGGCGCGTCCAACAAAGTTTGATAACCGCTGACCAGAATGACCGGTGTCCCGCGTACACTTTTTGCCGTCAGTGCAACATCCAGTGCGTACTCCCACATCGGGCGGCCGCGGTAGGGGGCCAGCAGCTTGTTGCTGCCAAACCGTTTCCCAACCCCGGCCGCCATCAGGATAATTGCCGTGTCAGCGGCTGTCATATTACCGTCCATTTTCTTTTTTCTGAAGGGCTGTCAGGATCTTTTCCGGTGTGATCGGCAGTTCCCGGAAACGGATGCCGATTGCATTTTCAATCGCGTTGGCGATGGCGGGAGAGGGGGTATTGATGACGACCTCACCGATTGACTTGGCGCCGAACGGTCCTGACGGCTCGAAGCTGGGGCAGAATTCTACCCGGATTTTGCCAAAGTCTTCCTTGGTCGGCATCCGGTACTGCATAAACGAGTTGTTCACCAACCGTCCCTTGCCGTCATAGATGATGTCTTCGGTCGTCGCCATCCCGATGCCCTGCAAAATGCCGCCCTCGGCCTGTACACGGGCGAGATTTTCGTTGACGACGGTGCCGCAGTCGACCGCCGCGTCAAATTCGACAACCTTGACCGCGCCGGTCTCCGGGTCGATGTCAACTTCCGCCGCACCGCACATAAAGGGCGGGGGAGAGGTCGGGGAAGAATGGGAGGCGGTCGCTTCCAGCGGAGAGCTGTTGCCGCACTGGGCGTGGTAGCTGATCTCTTTCAGGCTGACCGATTGAGCGGGGTCATCGGTGGCAAACACCTTTTCCCCGTCAAATTCCAGCCCTGCTGCCGGTTTGCCCAACATATCCGCCGCCGCTGCGATGATCTTGCCGATCAGCTCCTTGCAGCATTTGACGCAGGCCATGCCGGTGATATAGGTGGTCGACGATGCGTAGGACCCCGAATCATAGGGCGACAGGTCGGTGTCGGCACTGAAGACCGCGATGTTTTCCAGCGGACAGTCGAGCATGTCGGCCGCCATCTGTGCCAGAATCGTGTCGCATCCGGTACCCATGTCGGCACAGCCGAGCAGCATATTGTAGCTGCCGTCGTCCATCACCCGGATGGTGACGCTGCCGACGTCGACGCCCGAGATGCCGCTGCCCTGCATATCCAGTGCCAGCCCGACTCCGCGGATATGCCCGTTTTCCAGCACCCGGCGGGGGTATTTGTCCTTCCATCCAATCATATCGGCCGCCTTTTGCAGGCACTGGTCAAGGGTATTGCTCAGGCTGATCTCGCCATAGTAGGCGGGCATCTTGTCCCCTTCGTGGGTCATATTGCGCAGACGGAAGGCGACCGGGTCGTCCCCCATCTTTTTGACCAGCTCGTCGATTGCCGATTCAACCGCAAAAATACCCTGGGTTGCGCCATAGCCGCGGTAAGCACCCGACGACATCCGGTTGGTGTAGACGACGTCATATGAAAAACGGAAGGCGTCGGTCTGGTAAAGGGGAATCGACTTATGGCCCGACAGCCCGACGGTGGTTGGGCCATGCTCGGCATAGCCGCCCGAGTTGGAGAGGGTGTGCACCATCAGGACCTTCAGTTTGCCGTTCTCGTCAGCACCCGCCCGCACCCGCAGTTCCATTTCATGCCGGGGGGAGGAGGCGATCTGCGACTCATACCGGGTATATACCAGTTTGGATGGCTTGCCGGTCTTCCAGGTGACAAACGCCGGGTAGATTTCCGAGACGCTGGTCTGCTTGGCGCCGAAACCACCGCCAATTCGCGGCTTGAGGACGCGGATTTTGGATTTCGGGATGTCCAGTGCCCCCGCCAGGATTCGCCGCAGATGGAAGACGATCTGGGTGGAGGAGACCACCATCAGCCGTCCGTAGACATCCTTCTGGCACCAGGTGCGGAAGGTTTCCATCATCGCCTGTTGGTTGGCCTTGGTGTGGTAGGTCTCGTCCACCTTATAGGCACATGCTGCATAGACCGCTTCCGGGTCGCCTTCCTCGATACAGTCGCTTGCAACGAGGTTGCGTTTGTTGTCGGCACCGACTTCACACAGTGCCTTCCAGTCCTCTTCCGGGTGGACCAGCACCGGGTTGTCTTTTGCGGTATGGAAGTCCAGCACCGCCGGCAGTACCTCATAATCCACCTTGACCAGTTTGACCGCCTTGAGGGCCGCTTCTTCCGTTTCGGCGGCGATGATCGCGACCGGGTCGCCGACATGCCGTACCTCCCGGTCGAGGATCAGCCGGTCATAGGCCGACGGTTCCGGATAGGTCTGACCGGCCAGCGTGAACCGTCTTTTCGGGACGTCTTCCCAGGTATAAACCGCTTCGACTCCCGGCACCTTTTTGGCAATCGCAGTATTGATCGAGCGGATGCGGGCATGTGCATGAGGAGAACGGAGCAGCTTGACGATCAGACAATTATCCGGCGCGATATCGTCGGTATAGACCGGCTGGCCGGTTGTCAGTGCCTCCCAGTCCTTTTTGCGGATACGTCCGCCGACGAGGCGGGCAGGTTTGGTGGGATTGCTCATCTTGTCTCCTCCTTTCCCGCGTCACGTGCTTTGCGTTTGGCGGCAAAATAGTTGGTGACCGCCCGGATATGGGATTCATACCCGGAACAGCGGCAGAGGTTGCCTTCCAGATAATGCCGGATCTCCGCTTCGGTCGGGTCGAGTTTGGGGAACGCTTTTTCCATCGACAGGATGTTCATGATCAGCCCGGGCGAGCAGAACCCGCACTGTTCGCCGCCTTCATCGGCCAGATATCCGCCGATGACTCTGGCCTCGTCCTGCAATCCTTCCAGCGTCGTGACCCGGTGGCCGTCCGCTCTGACTGCCAGCGTCGTGCAGGAGAGCACCGGCTTTTCATCCAGCCAGACGGTGCACAGCCCGCAGGCGGATGTCTCGCATCCACGCTTGACGCTCTTACAGCCCATCTCCCGCAGTGCTTCCAGCAGAAACTGGTCACAGGGCAGTTCCCGGGTGACCTTTTTTCCGTTCAGCGTAAAAGTAACCGTCTTGTTCATGCCTGTCCTCCTTTTTCGTACAGTGCCTCGATGCCCCTTCGGATCAGCACCGCGGCGACTGCCTGCCGGTAGGCGGGTCCGCCCCGCATCCCGCCGCCGTAGGTGACCGACCCGGCAGCCTTCTGAGCGATCTTTTGCAGGACAAAACGGTCACAGCCGTCCAGATCATCCGGCAGTTTGACCAGCTTTGCCCGACAGGGCCTTGCTCCGATCACGCACTGCCAGCCTTCTTCCCCCCTGGAAACAGCGACCGCACAGGCCGGAAAATCGTTTGCGTTGAGCCGTTCGGAGAGATAGGCGACCCGGCGGTTTTTGCGAATGCGGATCTCGGTCAGGATGTCGGCTTCGCCACTGCGTTTCGCAAACTTGACGATCGGCACCCAGCCTTCCCGGTACAGATGCACCTCGGCATCCAGTGCCAGCAGCAGCGTCAGTACATCCGAAAATCCGAACCGGCCGTAGACGCTCCCGCCGATCGTCGCGCAGTTACGGAATTGTACGCCGACAATATGTTCGACCGCTTTGACGAATCCTCCGTCAAATGCGTCATTCAGCTCTTTGCAGCATTCCAGCGTTCTCAGCGTGGTCATCGCGCCGATCAGGAATCCGTTTTCATCCTCCCGGATGTAGTCAAGTCCAAGCGAAGAAAGGTCGATGGCGTGCTGGATGGTATGTTCACCCAGCCGCAGCCAGCCGGTACCGCCCAGCACCGCGCTGCCTCTTTTCTGACGCAGCTGCCAGGCCTCTTCCAGCGTATCCGGCCGGTAATAATGATTGATATGAAGCATGATCTTCCTCCTTGCAGAGAAATAATAATATAATGAAGAGGGCGCACCCTCCTGTCAGTTTCAGTATAGCATGAATCAGCTGTCTGATGCAAGGCGGCAGCTGATTTTCTCCCGATTATTTTTCACGTACCGCCTGGCCAGCAAAAAAGACATGCCGCCGTTATGGTTGCAGCATGCCTTTTATTTCAGTGCTTCTTCTTCCTGCCGCACCAGCAGCAGCATCGCGTTTCCGTCTTCGCCGTAGTCGGTGATCAGGATATCGGTTGTCAGCAGTCCGTTTTCCCGCTGGTCAGCGGTCATCAGCTTTTCGCCGCAGCTGTCACGGACCAGGATCTCAGCCTCCGCCGCCGTTTCCTCAATCCGGCAGCGCACCCTGACTTCGGCGCGCGGTTCAGGAATCGTAAAGAATCCCGATTCGTTGCGGGGGTGTACCCGGTAGAGCTTGCGGAACAGCCGGTAGACCGAGGCGGTCAGATAACCTTCTACCTCCCGCGACAGCCTTTCGCAGCCAATCCGGTCGGTCATCGCCAGCAGCATCCGTATCGCTCCAAGCAGATGGTCATGTTTTCCACCGGCGACAGTCTTTTCGTTCCGACTGGCGGCACCTGAGGGAGTGGGTGTCCGTCCCAGCAGATAGTCGCAGGAGACACCGTAATACTCAGCTGCCCGGACAACAAAGTCCAGCCCGCATTCCCTTATTCCATTTTCATAATGCGAAAGCAGTGCCTGTGAGACTCCGAGTGCGGCAGCTGCCTGTTTTTGGGTAACCCCGTTTTCCTTGCGGAGCAGCGTCAGGATGCGGGGAAAGTTTTCATTCAACAGTATGTCTCCCTTCGGTACCGGCTGACCCAGGGGGGACCCTTTTGATCCGAAGTTTTTCCGATTACAGTGAAGGGATGGGGAAAATTTTCCCCA
>DVLN01000154.1 GCA_018715465.1 Candidatus Faecivivens stercorigallinarum
GGCAATTTCTTGCCCGTTCGCATATAGATACAAATTAAATTATACCGGTTTGCACCTCTTTTGTCAAGCCAAAAAAAGCCGCTGGACAAGGCAGGAAAAAGGCAAAAATGCTGTTTGCATGACCCCCAAAAAGTTTTGGCAGCAAATGAATACCATCTTGTCTGCCGTCCGGCAGATGTCCCGCTCCCACAAAAAAGGGAGACCCTGATCGAGTCTCCCAAAGGAAAAGATTTTCGATTATTTGCCGACGACTTCTTTAACCGTCTTAACGATATTTTCAGAAGACAGGCCGTAGAGTTTCAGCAGGTCAACTGCCGGGCCGGACTGGCCAAACTCGTCGTTTACGCCGATTTTCTTGACCAGGCAGGGGCATTTTTCAGCGCAGACATCCGCAACTGCACTGCCCAAACCGCCGATCACCGAATGTTCCTCAACAGTAACAATCTTGCCGGTCTCAGCAGCAGCCTTGACGATCAGTTCTTCATCCAGCGGCTTAATGGTATGGATGTTGATGACTCTGGCGTCAATGCCCTCGGCAGCCAGCTGCTCAGCGGCGACAACAGCCTCATTGACCATCAGGCCGGTCGCGACGATGGTGACATCCTTGCCGTCGCGGAGGGTGATACCCTTGCCGATCTCAAAGTGATAGGTCTCCGGGTCATTAAACACCGGTACAGCCAGACGGCCGAAACGCAGGTAAACCGGGCCATCATGTTCAATTGCCGCAGCAACAGCAGCTTTTGCCTCGACATCGTCCGAAGGAACGATGACAGTCATACCGGGGATGGTCCGCATCAGCGCGATATCCTCGCAGCACTGATGGGTCGCGCCGTCCTCACCGACCGAGATACCGGCATGGGTCGCGCCAATCTTAACCGGCAGGCCGGGGTAACCAATCGAGTTGCGGACAACTTCAAACGCGCGTCCGGCAGCAAACATTGCAAAAGAAGAGGCAAAAACCGTCATACCGGCAGCAGCTAGACCAGCTGCAACGCCCATCATGTTTGCTTCTGCGATACCGCAGTCAAAAAAACGGTCAGGATATGCTTTTTTAAAGATACCGGTCTTGGTAGCAGCCGCAAGGTCTGCGTCCAGAACGACCAGATTCGGATATTTAGGTGCCAGTTCCTTAAGGGCATTGCCGTAAGATTCTCTGGTTGCAATCTTTTTCACGTCAGCCATGATTAAGCTCCTTCCTTTCTTCTCAGTCCAGTGCCGCCAGAGCTGCCGTCAGCTCAGCTTTTGCCTGCTCATACTGTTCAGCATTGGGTGCGGTGCCATGCCAGGAGACCTGATCTTCCATAAAGGAAACGCCCTTGCCCTTGACAGATTTCTGGATAATAGCGGTCGGTTTGCCCTTGACCTCACGGGCAGCCTTGAAAGCGGCCTCAATCTGGTCAAAATCATGGGCGTCGATTGCGATGACATTCCAGCCAAACGCGGTGAATTTATCGGTGATCGGATAGGAAGACATGACTTCGGTGATCGGGCCGTCGATCTGGAGGTTGTTGTTGTCGATGACAGCAACCAGGTTGTCCAGTTTGTAGTGGGCAGCAAACATCGCTGCTTCCCAGACCTGGCCTTCCTCGATCTCACCGTCGCCAAGGATGGTGTATACACGGGAATCCTCGTTTTTCAGCTTGGCGGCAAGTGCCATACCGCAGGCGGTCGAGATACCCTGTCCCAGGGAACCGGTGGACATTTCAACGCCGGGGGTGTCGTTCATATTCGGATGTCCCTGCAGTCTGGAACCGATATGACGCAGGGTCGCGAGCTCCTCGACAGGGAAATATCCCCGCTCAGCGAGTGCCGCATACAAAGCCGGTGCGGTATGTCCTTTGGACAGTACCAGGCGGTCGCGTCCTTCCATTTTAGGATTGGCAGGGTCGATGTTCATTTCTTTCCAGTAAAGATACGCCAGCGTATCAGCGATCGAAAGAGAACCGCCCGGATGGCCGGATTTGGCGTGAAAGGTTCCTTCGATGATACCAAGACGGATACGGGTCGCGATTTTCTGGAGATTGAGTTTCTCTGCGCGTTCCATAAATATGATCATTCCTTTCTGTTGGTGCCTCAGAATATGGACTGTTTATGCTCGATAAGGTAATCAATCGCTTCGGCAACTGCACCCGCGGTATTGTCCGCCTGGGTGGTCAGATCGGCAATTTTTTGGATCTCCGGCGGGGCGTTCACGGGCACAACCGCAAAACCTGCCCAATTGAGCATTTCGCGATCATTTTCATAATCCCCCATTGCAACAACCCTGTTGCGGGGAACGCCCAGCATATCGGCAAGCCGTTCAACACCGCTGCCTTTACCGCCCGACATGGGCAGCACCTCATAGAGCATTCGGTCACTCCTAACTAATTGTACACCATCCACCGGGTGTTTGTCCAGATACTTTATCAAATTCCCCATATATTTTTCATCGCAGACAAACATGAATTTGACCCAAGGCAGATGTTCGATTTCAGAAAAAGTAGCCTTCTGATGCGGGATGGGATACCGGTCGACCAGGTGCCACTGCATATAAGGGTGCCAGTTGAGCAGGTAGATCATATCCGGCGCGAAGATCTCAATGCCCGGGACTCCGCCCGGCGCATCCTTAAAGTCCTCCATCACCTGAAGGGCAAGTTTTTTGGCTTCCAGCGGAATCTCGGTATACCATAATGGACGTTTATCCACCGGGTCGTAGATCATCCCACCGTTGAACAGCACGCAGGGGGTGGTGATACCCAGCTGGCTGATAAACCGCTCGACCATCGGCACCGGACGCCCAGTTGCCAGCGCAAACTGTCCGCCCGCGGCGGTGAACCGCCTGACAGCTTGGATGTTGACTGGCGGAATGGTATCGTCATGACAGATCAGTGTTCCATCGCAGTCGCAGGTCATCAAAATGCCCTGCATCAGCCCGGGCGCAATCTTACTGCCGCGCCGGAGTTTGCCGAGAAAGCGGGTGAAATATTCCGGCAGCGCCGAATCCAGCGCCAGATGTTCTCCGGTCACCGGATGAACAAATCCGATATTCTTTGCATGCAGGCACTGTCCCTGCAATTCGGTCATGACTTTTTGTGGACCATACAACGGATCACCGGCAACCGGATGCCCGAAAGCAGCCATCTGGACGCGGATTTGATGGGTGCGCCCAGTCTCCAGCGTCAGCCGGACATGGGTAAATCCGTCAAACCGTTCCAGCACTTCATAGTGGGTCACCGCTTCCCGTGCGTCCGGTGCCAGCGGAGAAACGACCGCCATCTTTTTGCGGTCGGTGCTGCTCCTTCCGAGATAATCCCGAAGCGTTCCCCGTTCCTCTTTAATATTCCCATAAACTACCGCCTCATACTGACGGGTGAAGGAATGTTCGCGGATCTGGTCAGCCAGTCCGATATGAGCCCGGTCGGATTTGGCGACAATCAGCAGACCCGACGTATCCTTGTCAATCCGATGGACAATTCCCGGGCGGGCTACCCCGCCGATTCCCGACAGGGAATCGCCGCAGTGCCACAGCAGCGCATGAACCAGTGTTCCAGTGTAATTGCCGGGTGCGGGATGAACGACCATCCCCTTCGGCTTATTGACTACCAGAAGGTCGGCATCTTCATAGACAATCTCCAGCGGGATATTTTCCGGCACAAGCTCCATTGCCGCCGGAGCCGGGATATTGACCTGCACCTGCATACCGGCATTCAGCCGGGCATTCTTATCCTTTTTGACCGAAGCCCTGCCATCCAGCAGCACACTTCCATCCTCGATCAGTTTCTGGACAAACGACCGGGTCCGTCCCTCCAGCTGCTCACACAGCCAGACGTCCAGCCGTTTGCCCGCGTCCATCTCCGAGACGGTCACACAGACGGCTGTATCCATCTGTTGTGTCTCATCAGACAGCAGCTCAGTCTCCTGACAGATCTTACTGTTTTCCATAACTGCCAGCCTTTCAATTTTTTTTGCCTATAGCCGCCTGCTCCGGGTTTTTACCCTCGCGAAGCATCTCAACAAATAGAATCACCAGCAGAACAGCTGTCCCACAGGTCACACAGATATCTGCAAAGTTAAAGACCGCAAAATTGATGATCCGAACGTCAATATAGTCGACCACATAGCCCCGGTAAACCCGGTCGATCAGGTTGCCGATCCCGCCGCCAATAATCACAGCCGTTGTAAACAGAGTCGCGGGCTTGCGGATCTTTCCCATGATAATGCCGGCGATCAGCACCAGCAGCACCAACGCCGTCACCCAAATGAGCAGCCATTTCTGTCCCTGCATCATCCCAAACGCCATCCCTCTGTTTTCCACATAAGTCAGGTGAAGCACGCCGTCCAGCAGCGGCAGCTCCCCGATCGGAGCGAGCTCGGCCTTTACCAGCAGTTTGAGCAGCTGGTCAACGAGCGCCAGCACAGCAGACAGCAGCAACGCAAGATAGGGTACCATACTTTTTTTATTCCTCCCAGCGATAAAAAACAGCACCCTGCCCCATCTGAGCTTAAACCGTTCAGCCGGGACCGGGCGCAAATGTTTGATTCAGTTTTTCAGATTACAGCAGGCTTTTGACAACACCGGCGCATCTCGGGCAGAGGGTCGGATGCTCCGCATCACTGCCGACAACCGGCAGAACCTTCCAGCAGCGTTCACACTTGCCGCCTTCCGCGCGCATCGCTTCAACAGCCAGCCCTTCGACATCCCCAGAAGATTCAACAGCACCCTTGACGACTTCAACCTGAGAAACAATGAAGAGGTCAGAAAGCTGTGCTTCCATCGAAGACAGGACGTCGTACAGTTCGCCATCGCAGGTCAGGATGACCTTTGCTTCCAACGATTTGCCAAATACCTTGGCGGCACGTTTTTCTTCCAGAGCCTTCTGGACTGCACCGCGGACCTTTCCGAGGGTCTCCCACTTTTCAGGTTCAGCGACTGCGATACCAGTCAGCTCAGGCATATCGTTATAGAAAACACTGTCTTTATCCAAACCGGAGCGGATCGGCATATGCTGCCAGATTTCTTCCGAGGTGAAGACCAGGATGGGTGCAATCAAACGGACAACCGATGTCAGCACGTCATAAATGGTAGTCTGTGCTGCACGTCTGAGGACACTGTCTTTTGCTTCACAGTAAAGACGGTCCTTGATGATATCCAGATAGAAGGAGGACATGTCAACGGTGCAGAAATTGAGCACCGCATGGAATGCGACATGGAAATCAAACGCTTCATAGCCGCTCTTGGCCTCGCGGATAACCTCATCCAGACGGCCGTATGCCCATTTATCCAGTTCAGTCAGCTGCTCCGGTGCGACTGCGTCGGTATCCGGGTTGAAGTCGCTGATGTTGCCGAGAATATAACGGGCAGTGTTGCGGATCTTACGGTAGGCTTCTGCCAGCTGTTTGAAGATTTCCTTAGAGCTGCGGATATCGCTGTGATAATCAGCAGATGCGACCCACAGACGGAAGATATCGGCACCGTACTGGTCAATAACCTCCGAAGGAGCAATCGAGTTGCCAGCGGATTTGTGCATTGCCTTGCCCTCTCCGTCAACGACCCAGCCATGGGTGCAGACCGCCTTGTAAGGTGCCGGCAGGCCGCAGGCGACAGCGGTCAGCAGCGACGACTGGAACCATCCGCGGTACTGGTCAGCGCCCTCCAGATAGAGGTCAGCAGGCCAGGAAAGTTCCGGGCGCTGTTTCAGAACGCCAAAATGGGTTGTACCGGAGTCAAACCATACGTCCAGGATATCCTGTTCCTGTTTAAAGCTGTGGCAGCCGCATTTCGGGCAGGCAAAGCCTTCCGGCAGGAAGTAATCAGGAGTATGCAGGTACCAGGAATCGGAACCTTCTTTTCTGAACATTTCAGCGATTGCCTCAATGGTTGTCTCATTGACAATCGGCTCACCGCATTCTTCACAGTAAAGGACAGGAATCGGAACGCCCCATCTCCTCTGACGGGAGATGCACCAGTCGTTGCGGTCACGGACCATCGAGGTGATCCGGTCACGGCCCCATTCAGGAATCCACTCTACATCGTTGATTGCCTTGACAGCGTCATCCTTGATCGCGTCAACCGAGCAGAACCACTGTTCGGTCGCACGGAACATAACCGGCTCTTTGCAGCGCCAGCAGTGCGGATACTGGTGAACGATGTCTTCGGTTGCGAGGATCGCGCCGCACTTGCGCAGGTCTGCAAGGATCGGGCCGTTGGAATCAGCAGTCTTCATACCCGCATAAGGACCGGTCTCTTCAGTCTGTTTGCCCTCTGCGTCGACCGGAACGATCATCGGGATTTCGGGGTACTTCTGGCAGACGATAAAGTCATCTGCACCGAAGCCAGGGGCGGTATGAACGCATCCGGTACCGGAATCCAGCGTGACATGGTCACCGACGATAACCAGCGAAACGCGGTCATACAGCGGGTGCCGGGTCTTCATGTATTCGCAGTCAAGGCCGGTAAAATGGCTGACCAGCTCATAATCCTCAATACCTGCGGTCTTCATAACGCCGGGCGCCAGTTCAGATGCCATGACATAATATTCATCGCCGGTATGGACAAGTGTATAATCAAAATCAGGGTTCAGCGAGATTGCGAGGTTGCCGGGGATGGTCCAGGTCGTAGTAGTCCAGATGACAAAGTAAACCTTGGATACATCCACGCCCATCGACGCAAAAAATCCCTTATCATCCGTTACTTTAAACTTGACAAAGATAGAAGTACAGGGATCTTCCGCATACTCGATCTCGGCCTCAGCCAGCGCAGTACCGCATTCAGGGCACCAGTAAACCGGTTTCAGGCCGCGGTAGATCATTCCCTTTTCTGCCATTTTACCGAAGACGCGGATCTGTTCCGCCTCAAATTCCGGCTTGAGGGTGATATAGGGGTCCTTGAAGTCGCCAGTCACGCCCAGGCGGATAAACTGCTCCTTCTGGCTCTCGACATAACCCATCGCAAACTCACGGCAGATCTCCCGCAGACGGGGAACCGATACGCCGTTTTTATCGACACCGATCTTTTTAAGTGCTTTCAGCTCGGTAGGAAGGCCATGGGTATCCCACCCCGGAACATACGGAGACTGGAAACCGGTCATATTCTTATATTTGACAATCATGTCCTTGAGCACCTTATTCAGCGCGGTACCCATATGAATATCGCCGTTTGCATAGGGAGGACCGTCATGCAGAACATATTTCGGTTTCCCCGCGTTGCGCTTGATCATATTTTCATACAGATCAACCGCATTCCAGTGCTTAATAAATGTAGGCTCCTTTTTCGGAAGCCCGGCCCGCATGTCAAAATCCGTCTGGGGCAGATTCAGGGTCTTAT
>DVLN01000155.1 GCA_018715465.1 Candidatus Faecivivens stercorigallinarum
ATATGATCACTGTTCCATAAAACAGGTAAAACTCTCAGAATCTCTCTATACTGTATTTTATAACAAGATGGCAATTCTGTCAAGGACTTTACTTCCCATTCTGTAAAATATAGCAAAACCATCAAAACCAACCGGTTATTTTGCCTGTATCCTGTACGCCTGTTTGACATTCCGTTTACGGTTTGATACAATGAAATGGTACAGATTTTTTCCGCCGAACGGCGGAAACAGGGGGTTGGGGTATGATTGCCGGACGGGAAAGCATTGTCAATATCGAAGGTATTGTCAGTGAAATTGTCTATATGAACCAGGAAACCAGCTTTGCCGTCATTGAAGTGGACACCGGTGAAGAACTGCTGCCCGTCATCGGTGAACTGTACGGCGTTACAGAGGGCGAAGAACTCCGGCTAAGCGGAAGTTACACCTCTCACCCCAAATTTGGCCGGCAGTTTAAGGCCTTGGCTTATGAACGCAGGCTGCCTGCCACCGCGTCGGCAATCCGAAAATTTCTGTCCTCCGGGGCGGTAAAAGGAATTGGAGCAGTACTGGCGGCACGGATTGTTGAAACGTTTGGCGACGATACAATGACCGTACTGGAAGAGACGCCCGGACGGCTGGTCGAGGTGCGCGGCATCTCCCCCAAAAAGGCTGAAGCCATTACCCGGGAACTGGGACAGATGTTCGGAATGCGGTCGGTCATGATGTTCCTTTCCACCTATGGCCTGACCCCGGCCGAAGGGGTAAAGGTGTGGAAAAAATGGGGATCCATTGCAATCGACATCGTCAAGGACAATCCTTATCTGCTGTGTCTGGACGACATCGGCACCGACTTTAAAAAGGCTGATGAGATTGCACTGTCGCTCGGCATCCCGGAAGACTCCGGCAAGCGGCTGTTTGGTGCCGCCTGCCATGTCCTGCGCCACAACCTCAGAAACGGGCACACCTGTCTTGCACGGCAGACCATCGTCCAGCTGGTTCAGCGTCTGACCGACGCGTCGATCGAAGCGATTGAGTCGGACATCGACCAGCGGATTGAAGAAGAGGAACTTTTTTCGGTTCAGCGCAACCGGGAATTTCTGTTTCTGCCAGCCATGTACAATGCGGAAAAGTATATTGCCCTGCGGCTTGCGATGATGCTGCAAAACCGCTTTTTTGTCAGCCGGGACATCGACCGGATGATCGACGACGTCGAACAGCTCAAAAATATCCACTATGAATCGCTGCAAAGAGACGCCATCCGGGCGGCACTGCAAAAAAGTATGCTGATCCTGACTGGCGGTCCCGGCACCGGCAAGACCACCACCCTCAATGCGATCATCGACCTGCTGGAGCAGGAGGGTCTGTCCATCGCCATTGCAGCACCGACCGGACGGGCAGCCAAACGAATCAGTGAAGTGACCGGACGGGAAGCCAAAACCATCCACCGGCTGCTGGAAGTGGATTTCAGCTCCCGGGAAGAACTGAATTTCATCCACAATGAACGCAACCCGCTTAAGGCTGACGCAGTTGTCATCGACGAGATGTCGATGGTCGATACTGCTTTGTTTGAATCGCTGCTGCGGGGATGCAGGATGGGCTGCAAGCTGATTCTGGTCGGCGACTCCGACCAGCTGCCCAGCGTCGGAGCAGGAAATATTCTGCGGGATTTGATTGATTCCGGCTGTATCCCTACAGTAGAACTGAAACAAGTTTTCCGCCAGGCAGCTGAAAGCAAAATTGTCACCAATGCCCACCGGATTGTCGCTGGTGAATATCCCGACCTGACTGTCCGGGACAACGACTTCTTTTTCCTGCGGCGTCAAAATACAGCAAGTGTCCTGTCAACGGTAACGGAACTGGTAGCCAAGCGTCTGCCTGCCTCCTACGGTTATTCCCCGCTGGAGGATATCCAGGTGCTGACTCCCCAGCGAAAAGGGGACCTCGGTGTTTATGCGATCAACGACAGCTTACAGCAGGCACTCAATCCGCCTCAGAAGGGCAAAAAAGAGTATAAAAGCATCCTGTTTACCTTCCGGGAAGGGGACAAGGTACTGCAAACCCGCAACAACTACGACATCGAATGGGAAAAACCGGGAACCAATGAAAAGGGAATGGGCATCTATAACGGAGATATCGGCATTATCCGCCGGATTGACCTGATTGGCGGCAATATCGAAATTGACTTTGATGATCGCCGCTGCAATTATACGCTGGATATGGCGGGGGAACTGGAGCTGGCGTACGCTGTCACAGTACACAAAAGCCAGGGAAGTGAATACAGTGCGGTTGTCCTGCCGATTCTGGGCGGATATGACAAGCTGTATTTCCGTAACCTGCTTTATACCGCGGTGACCCGTGCCCGCAAGCTGCTGATCATTGTCGGCAGTGAAAGCCGGGTATATCAGATGGTGGACAACAACCGTAAGATGCTGCGGTATACCGGTCTTCGGTACTTTTTGCAGCAGGAGGCGGGGAAAAACGCATCGGTTCAGGACGAGGCGCCCGAACAGACCACATTATGAAAAAACAAAGGCTGCATATAATAACAGAGGTGGCACAACGGCTGTTTTTTCCGCCGGTCTGTCCCAGCTGCGGCAGAAGCATTGGCAAACGGGAAATCTTCTGCCCGCTCTGTTCAAAACAGTTATTTCGTGTCCATCCGGGGGACGTCTGTCCACACTGCGGTAAAACGGTCTGTGCATGCCGGTCGCTCCGACCGCTCTTTACCCGGGTCTTTCCGGCGAGCCTTTATCTGGGAAGCATGCAGCCAGCCATCCAGAACATGAAGTTTAACCATCATCCCGGCCATGCACGGATACTGGGGAAACTGATGGCACAATCACTGGCTGAATACCAGGTGCAAGCGGACTTTGACATGCTGGCCGCAATCCCGATGAGCCGCAAAAAACTGCGTACCCGTGGGTACAATCAGGCAGCACTCCTGGCAGCAGCCGTTTCCCGGGAAACAGGCATTCCATTTGTACCTGGTGCGCTGACCAAAATCCGCGAAACCGCCTCCCAGCATGAACTCTCCGCCCAGCTTCGGCAGACCAACCTCAAGGGCAGTTTCCGTGCTGACCCATTGGTGAATGGAAAGCGGGTTTTGCTGATCGACGATGTTCTGACGACCGGCGCGACAGCCAACCAGGCAGCCGAAGCGCTGCTGCTGGCGGGAGCGGCACAGGTGGATGTGCTGGTACTCTCAACAACCTCTTCCACAACTATATGACCCGGCCCCTGTCCGGGAATCTGTCTGAAAAGGAGAATGTTCTATGTTCCATGAAATCAAGGTATCCGATCTGTCCTTCAACCCCTTTACCCGTCTGGACAAAGACTGGGCGCTGGTTACCGTCACCGATCCCGACACCGGAAAAACCAATACGATGACCGTCAGCTGGGGCGGCGTTGGGGTTCTGTGGGGGAAAAATGTTGTAACCATCTATATCCGGCCGCAGCGGTATACCCATGAATTTTTGGAAAAAACCGATCGCTTTACCCTCAGCTTTTATGATATGAGCAAGGAAGGGATGCGCCAGTCGCTCACCCTCTGCGGAAGAAAATCCGGGCGGGACCTCGACAAAATTGCGGAAGCCGGGCTGCATCTGACCGGTGAGGGCGGCTACCCCTGGTTTGAGGAATCCCAGCTTGTCTTCTGCTGCCGGACCCTTTACCGCTCCGCCTTTAATCCTGCGCTGATTTCGGATGATATCAAAGCATCGGTCTATCCCGGCGCGGATTATCACGACGTCTACATCGCGGAAATTGAAAAGGTGATCAGCAGCGACTGATGGCACCTTTTGTAAGCATCTACCAGTATACCGTCGAGCCGGAATGGGACGGGAAACTGCTGCAGGATTACTTTAAGGAATCCCTAGGCTTTTCCCGTCGGACGATCATCGACCTGAAAAAAGGCGGGCTGTCGGTAAACGGTGCCCATCTGCGAATGGTTGACCCGGTTCACGCCGGTGATCAGATCCAGATTGTGCTGGGCGAGTCGGAACAGATCAATCTGATTCCCAACCCCGAGCTGCCGGTCACCCTTGTCTATGAAGACCGGGATATCTGCGTTATGGAAAAACCGGCAGGTATGTCGGTACACCCCTGCACGCTGTATTATAACGATACGGTCGGCAACTGGTTTTCCGCCCGCTACCGTTCGGAAGACGGCAGCAGCGGAATTGCCTTCCGGCCATTATACCGGCTGGACAGAGATACCACCGGTATTGTCGTCGCCGCCAAAAACACCCTTGCAGCCGGTATGCTGATGGGAAAACTGCAAAAGGTCTATTACGCTGTCGCGGAAGGAACCATCGAGCAACATGAAGGCTGCATAGACGCTCCGCTGGTCCGTGTCCCCGGCTCGATTATCACCCGAAAAGTAGACTTTTCTAACCCGCAGGCACAACGGGCGGTCACACATTTTAAAGTGCTTTGCCGCGCAAACGGCCACACGCTGATTGCCTGTAAGCTGGAGACCGGCCGTACCCATCAGATTCGGGTGCATATGGCCTACATCGGCCACCCACTGGCCGGAGATACCCTGTATGGTGGACATGACACACAGATCCGCACCCAAGCTCTCCACTGCAAAGAGGTTACCATCCCTGCGGTCAAAGCCCTCTCGCGGGCAGAAATGCGGATTATCCGTCCGCTCCCGCGACAGATGGCCGAACTGGTCGGACTGCAATTGGATGATTGTATATAAGCATAATAAAAGCAAAATCCTGCTGTCTCCTTCTCCCAGAATAGGGGGGAAAATACAGCAGGATTTTTCTCTTGTTGCGTCATGTTCATCAATAGACAGCTCCCGACCGCCCGGCATGGTCGATAAACCACCGGGCCATGGTCCGCACGCCATCCAATGCCTGACGATCATCCGCCACCGGCAGATGGTCGGTATTCTGTGCCGCGGCAAGAGGCGCTATGCGGCCCGCATTCATCAGCCGCAGGAATTTGACCGCCGCGTCCCATGCAGGGGTCATATTGCCGTCGCCGCCGCCTGTCAGAATCACACCGCCGTTTTTAGGGTGGGGGAACATCTGCTCATTCCGAAAACGTCTGGCCATATAGCTGGCCTGCAAACGACTGCCGATTGCCAGCAATGGCGGGGTCAGATCAGAAAAATAGACCGGCGAGGCAAGGACGATATTGTCATAGCTGTCCAGTGTCCGGTAAAGATGCTGCATCGGGTCCTGTAATGCACAGCCGGACTTTGACTTGCAGTACCGGCAATCCTGACAGGCCTGAATTCCACTGGTAAAGGCGTCCAGACGGATGACCTGTCCGGGCAGCAGCGACACCAGCTGTTCCACCAGGAATGCGACATCACCATTTTTGCGGGGCGAACCATTAAGTATCAGTGTCTTCATTCGGTATTCGGCTCCTTTCGCAGATCTTTTGCCAGAAACATTTCCAGCGGCTGTTCAAATCCCGGGAAATCCATCGTGATTGCGCCGATATCACGATACCCCAGCTTTCGGTAAAAATGCTGTGCTTCTTCGTCCACCTGAGTGGATACCATGACCAGCGGATAACCCTGCCGCCGCATCTCCTTTTCCCAGCATCCCATCGCCCACCGGCCAAGCCCATTTCTTCTGCACGAGCTGTCCAGATAGATCAGATTCAAAAACGGAATAGTATCCCAGAACATTCCCCAACGCAGAACACCTGCCGGAAAATCCTCGATATATAAGATCCAGGCCATTTTTTCCCGAACTTTCTTTTCAAAACCGGATCGTGACAAATGACGATCAAACCTATTCCACAATTCTGCGTCTTCCAATGTGGCAAAACACAAGCCATAACACTGTTCAGAGGTCATCACCTTTTCACGCTCCTTTTTGTCTCTCTGCTCCTGATCAAAACGGATTGTTTTTTACTGATCGCAGGTTTGATCAAACCGTTCCATCAACTGATAAAATTCTTCACGGGTATATAGGGTATTCAGTACCGGCAGCAGTCCCTTGGCTGTCAATCGGGAGGGAAGAGATAGCTTTTTCAGCAGTGCCGCCCGTCTGACCGCTGCGTCATCGGTGCCGGACAGCCCCAGCAGGTACAGATCGGCTTTGGTGATCAGTTCATCATCAGCTTTTGCCGGTTTGCTGTCTCCCATGACCCCGGCCTTTTCAAAGGCCTTTTTCAGCAGCCCGACCGGTATCCCTTCGACTCCGAGTTTTCCCTCTTTGGATGGGGCATTTTTTCGGCGTTCCTTGCCGAAGATATCCGGGATATAGACATTGATCAGTCTGCTGACATCCGGCATCGCCGAACGGATATAATGCCGGATGCGAAAACCCGCCCGGTCAGAGTCAGTCAGAATGATCAGTCCCTCTTTCTCGGCCAGCTGCCGCAGCAGTTCCAGCTTCTCCGGGTCGGTAAAAATCCCAAAACCGCCTGTTTCAATAATCGTTCCGTCAATCAGTTCCTGTAAGCGCATCCTGTCATATTTTCCCTCTACAACGATCGGAACCAACAGTTTTATCTTTTCGCCTTGTGTCTCGCTCACGCCTTTTATCCCTCTTCCTTCAGCGCCAGAATCTGCGCCACCGCTTCTTCCACCAGTATCCGGTCTTCTCCGTGCCCGCTCTTCATCGCCAGCTCGGTCTGCATCAGGATATTCAGGCTCCCGCGGAGCATCCGCATCGAATACCGCGGCACATCCCGAAAAGCGTTATTGACCAGAAATGCCCGTTTGCCGTACGAATAGACAGACAGCAGGTCGTTTGCAGTTTTCTCCGCGTTGTGGGCCGCCTTTGCACGGTACAGGTCGATAAATGACCCGCTCAGCACGCTGAGTATCCGGGAAGGCTCCTCCCGCTGGATAAACAGGTCGTTGAGTATCTGAAAGGCGCGGGTACGCCCGCCGCCGCCGAGCATCGCTTTTGACAGATCAAAGATGGACGCTTCGAGACTCTTGTGGGTGACCAGCTCGACATCCGCCCGGGTGATCTCTCCCTGCATCCGGTAGGCGATCAGCTTGTCGGTCTCCCGCATCAGTGTTTCCATCGCTGTTCCGCACCGGTCAATTAAGATGCTGGCAGTCACCTGGTCAATCGAACAGCCGGCCTTCTGGCATTTCTGCCGGATCAGGCGGATCAGCTCCGCCTGACTTTTCGGCTGAATATCGGCGACAATCCCGACGCGGGCAATCTGTTCCATCAGCTTTTTCAGCCGCGCATTCTTTTTGGGGTTGAGGTCATAGGCAGATACATACAAAATCAGGACGGTCGTTGGATTCGGGTCATCCATGATTTCCGTCAGAGTTTCCAGATCTGCCGCCGGCAGCTTTTCCAGATTCGGATTCTGAATCAGTACGCATTTATAGTCCGCCATCAGCGGCAGGCTTTCGCATTCTGTCCGTACCGCGACCATATCGACGCCTGTTCCGTCAAATTTGCGGAAGTTGAAGCTCTCGGTCCCTTTTTTGACCAGCTTTGCAAGCAGCTTTTGCAGGCAGACGGAAGAATAGTAGGTCTCCCGCCCATAGATCAGATAAACCGGGGCCGGGTCTTCCTCCCGTATACTTTTGAGCAAGGCCTGATCGTCATAATATGGCATGGACATTTCCTTTCCTGTGCAAAGTTTCGGGATCACCCCGGCAGCAGACGCAGCTGGTCTTCAACCAGGATCGTCCAGTCAGGGCACAAAAAACCTGCCTCCCAGCCGGGTATTTCCTCTCCCGCTTCAAACGGAAGCTCCGTTATCTCCAGTATACCACAGTTTTCCGCAAAAGACGAGAGGCTCTCCTCCGGCTGATGGTCATAATACACCGTCCAGTCAGCTTGATAGATGGGAGAGTCCTTTCCATCACAGAGCAGCAGTGTTTTCTCTCCCGCATGCAGCAGCAGATACGGCCCATTATTTCCCGGGCGAATCTCCAGCTCGGCTTCTCCAAACAGCTGCCACCGGGAAGCACCTGTCAGCGGACAAACCTCTGCCGGTGCAAACTGTTCCAGCGCCAGCTGCAGCCGGGTGTCCATCTGTGTATACAGAATCGAATCTGCCGCAAACCTGCCCAGCAGTTCATAGCAGCCGCCGGTAAAGGTCATCCGGCCTTCCGGGATCAGCAGATGGTATTCCCGCACGCCGTTCGCCCGCAGATATCCCGCGACCGTCTGTCCCGCATAATCGCTTCTCCCGCTTCCGATCACAACCGCCTGCTGACCCTTTTGCAGAATCAGTGTTCCTTCCAGGGCGCTGATTTGCAGTCCTTCCGCCCGGGGAACCACCCCGCACAGACCGGTCACCGCAAGAAGTACCGATACCATCGCCGCCACCAGCCCACGATGGAGCGACAACTGCCGCACGCCGCAGATGACCGCCAGCCCCATCAGCAGCAACAAAGCCGCTGCAACACCCAGCTTTACCAGTTCTCCGCCCAGTGGAACCATCGGACCACTTCCACCGGCAGCTGCTACCGCCCGAATATAACCAAACAGCAATTGCAGACAGCCTCCCGCCAGCCGTCCCGGCAGCAATCCGCCAAAGATTCCTGCCACAAGACCTGCCGTCAGGACTACCGGCATCAGCGGCAGAACCAGTATACTGCACAAAGGTGCCAGCATTGGAATATACCCGACCATCAGCATCATCACCGGTATTGTCACCACGCTGATCGCTGCACAGGCGAAGGCACCGTCCAAAACCGAACCAAATTTACGCTTACCCACCGGAATCCGTACCCGCAGAGCAGGCGCAACCGCATACAGACACCAGACCGACAGGACACTCAGCAGCGTCCCGGCCTGCAATACGCATACCGGCTCCCATATACAGAACAGCAAGACGGCTGTTCCAAGTACCGAACTGTTGTTTTTTGGCATCCGCAGCAGTTCTGCCAGGTTGAAAAGAGACACCATCACCAGTGCCCGGACAGAAGATACCCCCATGCCTGTCAGAAAAACATACAGCGCGGCAACTGGTATCGAACCTGCCAGCGCTGCCCTGCGCCCAAACGGACGCAGCAGCCAGCTGGTCAGTGTGAAAAAGATGGAGATGTGCAGCCCGGAAACTGCCAGCAGATGAGCCAGCCCCGCATTTTGCAGCAGCGTATAGTCCTGTGTCGAAATGGCTGCGCTGTTGCCCAGCAGCATGCCGACGATCAGCGCGGTATCTTCATTGTCCAGCAGGGTATGCAGACGGGTCCTGACAATACTCTCCACCCGGCTGCGCCACCGGTAAAACGGATACCGCCAGGATGGCTGTTCTTCACGTACATACCCCGCACGGAAGACCACCAGCTCGGCACCTGTTCCAAGCTGGGACATTGTCAGTTCTTCAGATGCCGTCCCTGTCAGAACCGCCCGTTCGCCGCCGCAGAAGGTCAGTTCCCCGTCACTGTAAAAGAGAACGTCTGCATTTCCTTCCCGGCCATCCTCCGCTGTAATCCGGGCATCCCGCATCAGAAAGCGGCAGCCTCCGTCCTCCCGCGGCTCGACCGCCGATATCTCACCGGAAAAGGTCAGTGACTGACCGGCAAATAAATTTCTCGCCTCCAGCAGCTTTTCCCGCTCACCGGCCGCCAGCCACAACCCAACCGCAACTGTCAAACAAAACAGTACAATAAAACCAAGGCGAAACTTTATTGCAACTCTTCTAATATGGATGACTGCTCCAGCTGCCAATGTTACCACGCCTGTGGCTGCCATCCATGGCAAGACTGTCTGGATGACCTGCAACGACAGCAATGTGGAAACCAGCAGCGTCCCCATCAGAACAAAGCCAACCGCTCCAAGCGGAACCAGAATTTCACCCCGCACCGGACATTCCTTTACAGTATCCGCAGGATATTGAAACCGGCTGATCGTCATCACCCCCTTTAAGCTGTATAAAATTTTTGGATTTTTGTCGACAAACCGACAGAAAAAGGCCGAAAATAAACGGCATTACAACAAAAAACTTGCGTCCGGGACAAAAGAAGTGTACAATTAGAATATCATCAAATTATCCGTGCATCTTCTGCGCGGCTCACAAGGAGCGAAGTATATGTACGCCAAAGTAACCAGCGCCGGTCTTTTGGGAATGAACGCCTTTATCGTACAGGTTGAAACCGACCTTTCCCGCGGAATGCCTTCCTTTGAAACGGTCGGTCTGCCGGATGCAGCGGTCAAGGAAAGCCGTGACCGGGTCCGAGCTGCACTCAGGAACACCGGTTTTGAGGTGCCTGCTGCCAAAATTACCGTCAATCTCGCTCCTGCTGATCTGCACAAGACCGGACCAATTTATGATCTGCCGATCTATCTCTCCCTGCTGATGGCCTCCGGCAGTACCCAGGCCAGTTTTGATGACGCAATCTTTTTGGGAGAACTGGCGCTGGACGGAACTGTCCGCAGAATCTCCGGCGCTCTGCCGATGACCATTATGGCCGCCGAAAAGGGATACAAACGAATCTTTCTGCCGGAAGACAATGCCGCTGAAGCAAGTGTCGTCCACGGAATCGAAGTCTATGGCGTACATTCCGCGCTGGAAGTTGTCGACTTTTACGAAGGGTTAAAACCGCTGACCCCTCATCCGCCGCTGGAATTTGCGCCGGCATCCGAAGGAAGCTACCCGGATATGTCGGAAGTACTGGGGCAGAGCATGGCCAAACGTGCGCTGGAGATCGCGGCAGCAGGCGGACACAATACCCTATTGATCGGTTCGCCAGGCTCAGGGAAAAGCATGCTGGCACGACGCTTTCCGTCCATTCTTCCCGACCTGACCTTTGAGGAAGCGATTGAAACAACCAAAATCCATTCAATCGCCGGCGTCCTGACACCGGAACATCCAATCATTACTGAACGCCCTTTCCGTTCTCCCCATCACACCGTTTCACCCGCTGGTCTGTCCGGCGGCGGTACCATCCCGCGTCCGGGCGAGATATCGCTGGCACACAATGGCGTTCTGTTTCTGGATGAACTGCCGGAATTTGAACGAACAGCACTGGAAATTCTCCGTCAGCCGATTGAGGACGGGGAAGTCACCATCTCGCGGGTCAACGGTACACTGACCTATCCCTGCCGGATGGTTGTTCTTGCGGCCATGAATCCCTGTCCGTGCGGATATTTCGGGCACCCGACCCATCCCTGTACCTGTTCGCCGCAAAAGGTGGAACGGTACCTTGCCAAGGTCAGTGGGCCGCTGCTGGACCGGATCGACCTACATGTCGAAGTGCCGCCGGTCGATTTCAGTCAGCTGACATCGGGAGAAAAGGGGGAAAGCTCGGCAACTATTCGCGCCCGCGTCAACAAAGCACGCAAAATCCAGCTTGACCGCTACCAGAACACCGGAATCTTCTGCAACAGCGGTCTGACACCGGGACTGATGCAGACCGCCTGTCCGGTGACCGACAAAGGGATGCAGCTGCTCAAAAACGCGTTTGACCGGCTGGGCCTTTCCGCCCGCGGATACAACCGTATTCTCAAGGTCGCACGCACCATCGCCGACCTGGACGGAGAGGAAGTGATCGACGCGCAGCATATCAGCGAAGCTGTACAGTTTCGCACCCTTGACCGGAAGTACTGGAACAAAAACAGCCGAAAATGATGTTTTGTCCGGCTGATCCGGTTTAGCCGTACCACCCCACCGCTTTGGACAGCGGTTATCCTGGAAAAGAGGCTTTTTCCCAAATGATTCATCGCATTCGCGGGTTTATCCGCGAAAATCCACACAGTCTGATTCTTCTCTATTATATCTTTTATCTGGCGGGTTTTGTCCTGCTCGAAAAAATCACTGTCCCGCGCTATATCATCTACTGTCCACTGGACGATATGATTCCATTCTGCGAATGGTTTTTGATTCCATACGCCTCCTGGTTTATCCTGCTGCTGGGGGCACCGCTGTATTTTCTGCTGACCGACAAACGGGATTTTCTGAAAATCACCTTCATCATGTTTACCGGCATGACCCTTTGTCTGCTGCTTTATCTGCTGTTTCCAAACGGATTGCAGCTGCGGCCCCAGATTACCGGCGACAATCTGCTGTGCAGGATTGCGCAGCTTCTGTATTCAATCGACACACCGACCAACGTCTGCCCGTCCATTCACGTTTCTTCCAGTGTCGCGGCGGCAATTGTGGTCAATCGCTCACAGCGGCTGAAAAAGCGGTACAAAATCCGTATCCTTTCAACCCTCTGGGTCGTCCTGATCTGTCTGTCAACACTGTTTGTCAAACAGCATTCGGTGATCGACCTGCTATGCGGCACGCTGGTCAGCCTGGTACTGGCGGCGGTTGCCTACTCTCCAAGGCTGGAAAATCGCGCCCATCTCGGTCTCCGATCGGCAGTCTTGCACTTTACAAGTAAAAAAAAGGGCGGCAACCCTGAAATTTGACAGGGAAAACCGCGACCTTTACCTGAGTCAAAACGGCTGTTATTTCCGCGCAATAAATGTCCCATATTCTTTTGGGATGCGGATAACGCCGTTTTCTTTTTTTGCCTCCAGTGCACTGTAGATCACCTGACTGGAAAGACTGGTTCTGAGCTGGGGCTGCTCGGCAATCCAGGGCAAAGTCCGGGCATAAGCAACCAGATCGGATGTATCGGTGATGGCGAGGGAATCTTCATACAGCCGTTTTTCAACCTGACTGAAGTTGGTGTGTAAAATCTCTTCACCATTTTGGAGGGTAAACTTCAGTTTTTCTCCCTTTGGCAGATGCAGCGCATGGCGGATATAGTTGTCAATTCCATTCTCTCCGCCGGTCGCACAGTAAAAAACCCCGTCATCCTGCATGACCCGCCGAATCTCGATCAGTGCGCGGGAAAGATCGGGCAGGTGGTACAGCATCATATTCGCAATGACAATATCCACACTGCCATCCGGCAGCGGGATGTCCTGCGCGTCTATCACACGATAGGTGATCTCGTTTTCATGCCCCACCATCTGTCGGGCCGTCTCCAGCATTTTTCCCGAAACATCCGACAGAGTAAGGGACACGCCCTCGGGCAGTTTGTCAAAATGTTCCGCCCAGAACCGCCCGTCTCCGCAGCCTAGCTCCAGTATCCGACAGCCCGGCTTGAAATTGTACTGGGCATACAGCCAGTTGAACCAGCCGAATTTGTTGGTGCTGTACCGGTCATGCAATGAGATCCGCCCGCGCAGTGCATCGGCAGTCGCGTACTGCTGCTTGACCACATTCTGGTCATCCATCTTTTTGAGGGTCAGCTTTTCCTGTTCGTTCATCAGCGTAAACGCCTCTTTCAGCAAGTCAGAAGCGTCACTGCATGAAATCTGGCTGTCCAGGATCCGTTCCGACTTAATCAGCTCCACCACACTCAGTCCCAGAATCAAAGCCAACGGCTCAATCGTCCCGATATCCGGGAAACCCAATCCACGCTCCCACCGGCTGACCGCTTTATCAGTCACATGCAGCTGCTGGGCGAGCTGCGCCTGGGTCAATTTCTGTTCCCTGCGCGCCTGCGCAATAAAATTCCCGAATTTTTTTGCATCCATTGGCATTCCTCCTCACTGAATATCTGACAGATTCTTTGTAAATCTGTTTTACTGCGACCCAAAAGGCTGTTTCAAAAATCATATGAGTAAAAGAATGAACTATTGTTCTGATTAAACAGCATCCTCCCTGCGCGGGATATCCTGCACAGGGAGGATGTGGGTCACAGCAAAATATCCTGTCAGTCAGCAAACGAAATGCCCAGTGCTTTGGCGTACTGTACCTCTGCACAGTCGGGCGGAACCAGTTTGAGCTTGCCGGCGACCTCCGCCAGCGGAACCGGTACCAAGTCGCTGCCCCGCAGTGCGACCATATAGCCATACTTGCCTTCGAGAATCAGCTTGCCTGCAACTGCACCCAATTCGGAAGCAAACCGGCGGTCATATGCGCAGGGATTGCCGCCGCGCTGTACATGTCCGGGGACAACACACCGGATCTCATTCGGAATCAGTTCGGAGAGCGCCTTTGCCAGACGGTCGGAAGCGGTTCCGGTGGAAGCATAGTAAGCAGCCCGCTCCTTTTTGCTCATCTTGGCTTCTTCCTTGGTGATCGCGCCTTCCGCCACACAGATGATCGAATACTTATGACCAGCCTTGGTATTCTTTTTGATCAGAGCGGCAACCTTTTTGACGCTGTAGGGAATTTCCGGCAGCAGGATTGCGTCCGCACCGCCTGCGATACCGGCTTCCAGTGCCAGCCAGCCAACCTTATGGCCCATGATCTCCACCAGGAAGGTACGGGAATGGGAAGCGGCCGTCGTGCGGGTACGATCAATTGCCTCGGTCGCAATTTCAACAGCGGTATGACATCCAAAGGTCATATCGGTGCCCCAGATATCGTTGTCGATGGTCTTGGGCAGGGTTACGACATTCAGGCCCTTCTGGGAGAGGAGGTTGGCGGTTTTATGGCTGCCATTGCCGCCCAGCATGACCAGGCAGTCCAGTTTCAGCTTCTGGTAGGTCTTGATCATTTCCTTGACCTTATCCAGACCGGTCTCAGGATCGACCACCTGAATCGTCTTAAACGGCTCGCGGGAAGTTCCCAGGATGGTGCCACCCATATTGATGATACCGGAAAAATCCGCCCGGGTCATCTTGCGGTACCGGCCATAGATCATGCCTTTATAGCCGTCTTCAAACCCGATAAACTCGACTTCCTTTTCACCCAGCGCAGCGCAGAGTGTCTCGGTGACACCGCGCATTGCAGGATTCAGTGCCTGACAGTCTCCTCCACTGGTTAAAAATCCTATCCTTTTCATATTCCATATCCTTTCTCCGCAAAATCCCCAAACAGGTATCCGCGGCTTTAATTCTGATCAGCAGACTGATGCACCTTAAATTCAGTTGTTTGCTGCACCTGTTCAAACTGCTTCTGCGCCTTCTGGGAAGCGGCCTTTGCCATATCCGAGAAGGTCCGGTGGGAGTTATTCAGCTTCCGGCTGCCGCGCCGGTCAACCAGCTGATAACTGGTATCCGGCTGCATCACACGGGTGTTGACATTGTCGCTCCACATGACTTCCAGAATCTCTTCTGCTCTGGGCATCAGCTCCGCCTCAATCGGGAAGACCAGCTCGACACGATGGTCCAGATTGCGCTGCATCCAGTCGGCACTGCCCATCCAGATTCTCGGCTTGCCGCCGCACTCAAACCGGAAGATACGGCTGTGCTCCAGCAGCTGGCCGACGATCGAATGGACGGTGATATTTTCGCTCAGACCGGGCACACCGGGAATCAGACAGCAGATGCCGCGAACGATCAGTTTGACCGGTACGCCCGCCTGAGAGGCCTTGTACAGCAGCTCAATGATCTCCGGGTCAACCAGCGAGTTGACCTTTGCGGTAATGCCGGAGGGCAGTCCCTGGGCCGCACAGGCAATCTCACCTTCAATCATCTCACGGAAGAAGGGACGCATGTCAATGGGCGCAGTGACAAAACGATTGTAACGGGGCGGACGGGAGTAACCGGTCAGGACGTTAAACAGCGACGAAGCATCACTGCCGTACGGTTCCTTGCAGGTCATGACGCCCATGTCGGTATAAATACGGGCGGTCGAATCATTATAGTTCCCGGTACCCATATGAACATACCGGCGGATACCGTCTTCCTCCCGGCGGACAACCAGCAGAATCTTGCAGTGGGTTTTCAGTCCCGACAGGCCGTATACAACATGACAGCCCGCTTTCTCCAGCTTCTGTGCCCAGTGGATGTTGTTTTCCTCATCAAACCGTGCCTTCAGTTCGACCAGTACCGTGACCTGTTTGCCGTTTTCCGCCGCCCGCATCAGAGCAGCAACAATCGGCGAATGGCCGGATACCCGGTAAAGGGTTTGTTTAATCGCCAGTACATCCGGGTCCTCAGCAGCGGCACGGACAAAGTCGACGACCACATCAAAGCTCTCATACGGATGATGAATCATGCAGTCATGCGCACGAATGGCAGCGAAAATATCTTCATATCCGACAAAATCAGCCGGTTCCGCAACCGGAATGATCGGGTCGTAGCACATACTGCTGCACCCGGGGATAGAAGCAAACTTGGAGAAGAGCGTCAGATCCAGCGGACCTGTTACCCGAATCACCCTGCTTTTTTCAATCGGCAGCATCTCTTCAAGAAACGCCAGTGCTTCATTGTCGCAGTCAGTCTCTACCTCCAGACGCACCGGACGGCCGGTTTTGCGTTTTTTGATCGACGCCTTGATCTCTTCCAGGAAATCATTGGATTCTTCGTCGATCGACAGGTCGGAGTCACGGGTGATGCGGAAGAGGGAACAGGAGATGATCTCATGCAGCTCAAACAACGACGCCATATGGGCAATAATAATCTCTTCCAGCAGAATAAAACTGCGCTGTTTGACGCCGTTAACCTCACTGGTCTCCGGCAGTTCCAAAAAGCGGGGGAGAATAGAAGGAACCTGTACAACTGCGAATGTTTCCTTGGATTTTTTCTGCTTTTTCTGTTCCTTTTTGCCGGTATCCTTTTCATCTTTCTTTTCCTGCAGCCGGACAACGATATTCAGGCTCTTGTTCGCCAGCATCGGGAAGGGGCGGCTGCGGTCGACCGCCATCGGGGTCAATACCGGAAACAGCACTTTATTAAAATAGGCGTCAACATGGGTTTTCTGCTGCGGGGTCAGCTGCTCAGCCGTCACAAACCGGATTCCGCTCTTTTCCAGCTGGGGCAGGATCGAACGGCTCAGGCAGGAATACTGCCGCTCGACAAAATCCCGGATTTTCCTGTCCAGCAGCGGCAGCAATTCTTCCGCAGTCATTCCGGCAGGTGAGATCTTGGAGCGTTTGGACTCCGCCATATCCATGACACCCGCCACACGCACCATTGTAAATTCATCCAGGTTGGATGCAGTGATCGCCAGAAAACGCATCCGTTCCATCAGCGGATTTTCCTTTTCATACGCTTCCTCAAGAACGCGGGCATTAAAATCCAGCCAGCTCAGTTCCCGGTCAAGCAGATTGGTCTTTGTTTCCATCATAGTCTTATCTCCCAAAATATCCTCTCTTTATTTCAGCAACGCGGTTTTGACATGCAGAACCGGCAGCACGCCAAATACCTCATAAAACAGCTGGGCCGCCGCATCAAACGCCTTTTTCTCCAGATACAGGTTGCCGTCATACACCGTGCTGACTGTCAGCCGGTCTCCGTCAAGACGGATGGAAATATCCGACAGCTTCTGCTTTTTGCAGCAGTCCAGCGCGTCTGCCAGCTGGAAATAAGCACGCAGCTGCTGAATCCGCAGATTATCCCTGCTGCCTTCCGACTGCTGAATCTGTGCGATAACCTTTCGCTGTCCCAGTGTCATTCCAGGAATGTTGAAGGTCTCAATCAGCGAAGCGCTGCAATGGGCGTGAAACTCAATGTCGCTGAAATAGCCGCAGTTGTGCAGCAGGCAGGCCAGCTTCAGATAGATCAGATCATCCTCCTGAGAGTGCAGCTTGCGGGTCTTCTGGTACAGCTTTTCGGCAAAATCACAAACCTTTTCGGCATGTTCCATTGCGCATCCATACCGTTTGGCCAGCGTGCGCGCACAGCCCAGTGCGTTTTCCTGCATATACTGGTCATATTCCTTACGCTCCGGCTTGAGCAGCATCTGCTCAAGCAGCGAACCCATCAGCGAACCATATACACCAATGACCACCGACACTCCGGTCAGCTCGGTCAGTTTATTGTAAATTAGAACCGACGCATAGATTGCCCGCTCCTGTTTGATGCTAAGTCCGTATTCCTTTCCTGCATTTTCGGGCATCATCTCCATCAGGTGCTGACCCAGCTGCATCAGTTTTTCTGCCGGAATCATGCAGCGTTTATCCTCAATTTCTACGCCGCACATCCGCGCAATCGCTTCCAGTTCAGCATCGGCAAAAACCAGCGTTTTGACCGATTTACGGAATCCATAGCTGTCCAGGCCATCCAACCCGTCTTCCAAAAACTCGTTCATAACAGGAGAGACCAGTTCGGTATCACCCGCAAGCTCTTCCCGCATCTGCAAAACATCAAATACCGTAACCGGCAGATTCTGCCGCAGCCGCTGGCGCTTCACACTTTGCAGCGCCAGTCCGAGCGATTCATTTCCGATCACTGCATACAGGTACTTATCACCTTTATCCCGGTCAAAAGAAGCCATTGCCTTCTGCATCTGCCAGTAAAGCAGTGCCTTTTCCTCTTCATCGCTGATGATTTCCAGATTCAGACCGGTTCTTTCGGTCAGCTGGGATTTAAAGAAGATAAAATTATCTGCGCTCCGCAGAAAATCGGTCGAAAACAGCCGGTATGCCTCCACACCGTATGCTTCCATTTCCTGCCGGTAACCGTTTAAAATCCGACACAGCTCCAGAATAGATGCCTGCCCAATCCGACCGGTCGTCGCCGTCTCTTTTTCCAGATCAAAGAAACATTCCAGCCGGTCCAGCACCTCAATCCCGGTACTGCGGTTCTGAGCAATCAACATGGTGACCATATCTGAGCCGATCTCAATAACGGCGCATATTCTGCCACCTTTTTTCTTAGGCATAAAAGATATCCTCCTTGGTGATAAAAACGGAGCTCCTATCCGGGAAGCACCGCTTGCAGTAATTTATTTATCAAAATGATCAGAAATACCATTTTTTAAAAGAAATACATAATAAAATTATATATATTCCCAATGATTCTGTCAATTGATTTTCTCAGGCTTTTTATTTTTTTGGCAACCCAACAGTTTTTACAGATAAAATCCGTCAGTTTGCCGAAAATTCTTCCGGCTGTGGCAGATATTCCAAAAACAGCTGCACGACCGATGGAAGGTAAGCGTCCATACAAACCGCCGCGACAATCGACGACCGGAATTCTGGATCGGCAATCCTCACGCAGCAGCTTTCTTCTCCCAACCCCCTGGCGGAAGAGTCCGGCACAATCCCAATCCCTATAGCTGTTTTTGCAAGGGAAACGACTGTTCGTGCATCATCACAGATGCAGAAATATTGCGGCGTCAACCCCTTTTCCCGCATCAGTTCAGTCAGAGGGGGTTCCCATCTCCGGTAAATAATCAGAGGTACTTCCTTCAGTTGCTGGATCGACAGCGTCTTTGGGACCTTTCCAAAAATCCGCACAAACGCCGAACGCTGACCAACCGCTGCCATCTGCTCCTGACGCAGGACACGGCATTGCAGGCCATTGGACAGAAAGGGGGTTCGAATGATCGCCAGATCAAGACGGTGTCCCCGCAGCTGTTCCAGCAACTGATAGGTATTTTGTTCACTAATCTCCATCCGCACTTCCGGGTAATCCTTCCAGAATTCACCCAGCCAGCCGGTCAAATCGGCACCGCAAACCGAGGAGACCACGCCCAGCCGCAATGTACCGCAGGCGCCTTCTCGAAAATCGCGCAATTCCTTTTCTATTGAATCCGCCATTGCCAGCAGTCCCTGTGTGCGTTCATACAACAGTTTTCCCGCATCGGTCAAAATAAACCGCCTGCCATCCCGGTTGAACAACCGGCAGCTCAGTTCTTCTTCCAGCTGCCGAATCTGAGTACTCAGCGGCGGCTGCGACATATACAGCTGCCGCGCAGCAGCAGAAACGCTGCCAAGTTCAGCAACTGCCGCAAAATAACGGAGTTGTTTCAGGTCCATTGTGCTATCCTTTCCATCAAATACCACCCGATTATACTATTTATTTTACGCTACCGACAGTGCAAAATCAACCCTTTATACAAATCCGAATGTAAAGTTCATGTAATTTCTATCCAAAAAGTTTTTGGATTGATTTGAATGCCCAAAAATTCAACCTGTTTTCACAGTGCAAAATATGTTATAATAATCAAATGAAAAGCTGCCTCCCGGCAGTACAGACCATCTACCTTTTAACGAAAGGACTGCTGCGATGAAAACCAAAAAAGAAATTTTTCACCTCTATTTCAAAAGTGAACCATCTACCCGGGCTGACCAAATATTATACGTCATCACAGTCATCATCAGCATGATTCTGCTGGCGGGCGGCTATTCCTTTGCCGTCCATGGCGGAACCGTCCTGGGACAGAATTTGGGCGGAATCCAATCGGAAGAATACCGCGCCCGCATTACCGAGGTCATCTCCTCCAACGATATTTACTCCCAGTATTCCGACTCGATTGCCGAACGCAGGACCGTCTGTTATGCAACCCTGCTCAGCGGCCCGGATGAAGGAAAACAGATTCTTGTGACACAGGTGCAGGACACGACCACACTCACCCTATCCGACCCCTGTAAAGAAGGAGACAAGCTATATGTCTACCAACAGGAGAATGAATACGGTGAGATGCAGTGGTACACTTCCGGGTATATCCGCAGCGACTGGCTGGCGCTGCTGGCGGGATTGTTCATTCTTCTGGTGCTGGTATTCGGCGGGATGAAAGGGGTACGGACACTGATTTCTCTGGCGCTGACCTGTCTGGCAATCTTTGCCGTGCTGATTCCGATGACCGCGGCAGGATACAACATCTACCTCACGTCAATTGGCGTCTGCCTGTTTACAATTATTATGACGCTGGCGTTGGTCAGCGGCTGGCGAATCAAAAGCCTCGCAGCCGGGATCGGCTGTGCAGGCGGAGTATTGATCGCTGGTCTGATTACGCTGATCAGTGAATATCAGATGCGGATGACCGGTCTGGTGGACGACGATTCCATGATGCTGCTTTTTATCAACGAACAGCACCCGATCGACCTTAAAGGGATTGTCTTCGCCGCCATCATCATCGGCGCGGTCGGTGCGACGATGGACGTCGGTATGGATATTGCCTCTTCGCTGACCGAATTGTACTGCCAGAACCCTGACATCCGGGCACTCAGCCTGATGCGAAGCGGCTTTACCATTGGTCGGGACATCATGGGAACGATGTCCAATACGCTGGTGCTGGCCTATATCGGCAGCGGGCTGCATGTCACGCTGCTGTTCATGACCTATTATGACAACCTGGAAAAGGTGCTCAGCGTCGAAATGATCACCGGAGAAGTCTTGCAGGCGTTGGCAGGCAGCATCGGTATTGTCTTCACGATACCGGTGACCACTTTTGCCACCGTGTTCCTCTATTACATCACCCGCAAACGCCGCCGTCACCGGTTGGCAAAAACGGCAGTGTCCACAGTTGACCCGCAGTCTGACGCTTCCCAGGTATCTGATTCAGGCGAAACACCGGCAAATATGCCTTCTCCCGTTTCCGACGAACCCAAAACAGACTTGTCTTCGCCCCCGAATTCGCCCCCGAATTCGCCCCCGGATTCGCCGCCGCGTACCCTCAGAAGCCCGGATGAAGTGCCGTTTTTAAGAAATGCCGGGACAGAACAGCATTCGGTTCCTCCTTTCCGGCGATAAACTGAATAAAACAGAAAACAAAGGTCTGGAAACTGCGTAAGCGATTTTCAGACCTTTGCTGTTTTTACCTTTTGGTTAGATTCAGATGACTCTGCTCCGAATAACATCCGGTACCTGATCCAGCAGTCCGGCCAGATTTTCTGGAACCTTTCCGCTCAGATCAAAGATGGTATAGGCATATTCCTTGCGGGAACCGGAAATCATATTTTCGATGTTGCAGCCCGCGTCGGAAATGACCGCAGTCAGCTTGTTGATCAGGCCGCTGACGTTCAAATGAATGACGCAGACACGCGGCATGCCTGCACTGCGGGGAAGGGTCAGATTGGGCAGATTGACCGAATTGACGGTGTTGCCTGTCTCCAGATACTCCATCAGCTCATTGGCCGCCATCACTGCACAGTTGTCCTCCGACTCAGGTGTCGATGCGCCCAGATGAGGGAAGGAAACAATATTTTCATGTCCCAGCGTCTCATCCGCCGGGAAATCGGTCACATAGCAGGCAATCTTCTTCTGATCAACCGCTTCCAGCAGATCTTCAGTGACGACCAGTTCGCCTCTGGCAAAGTTTAAGAGCCGAACGCCCGCTTTCATCGTCGCAATCGACGACGCGTTGATCATCCCGCGGGTTTCGCCGGTGCAGGGAAGGTGCAGCGTGATATAATCACAGTTTTCGTAAATATCCTTGAGAGAAGTCGCATGGTGAATCGACGAGGACATCGACCAAGCCGCGTCAACCGACAGATATGGGTCATAGCCATAAACCGTCATTCCCAATTTAGCGGCGGCATTTGCCACCAGTACGCCAATCGCACCCAGGCCAATGACGCCCAGCTTTTTACCAAGGATTTCCGGTCCAACAAAGGCGCCTTTTCCTTTTTCAACCTTTTTGGATACCTCAGCACCGCTGCCTTTGAGGGTCTGCACCCAGGTCATCGAGTCGGCAACTTTACGGGATGCCATCAGCAGGCCGAGAATGGTGATCTCCTTGACCGCGTTGGCGTTGGCACCAGGCGTATTGAAGACAACGATGCCTTTACGTGCGCAATCATCCAGCGGAATGTTGTTCACTCCGGCGCCCGCGCGGGCAATTGCCATCAGTGAGGCAGGGAAATCCATATCGTGCATCGAAGCGGAGCGTACCAGCACCGCATCGGGGGCTTCCATCTCATCGCCCCAGGTATATTTTGTACGGTCAAACCGTCCCAGCCCAATCGGGGAAATCTTATTCAGCGTCTGAATCTGATACATAATCTGCTCTTCCTTTCCTGAAGGTGACGCACGGAAAACCGCCGGTTATCCGTTTTTCGCCTCGAAGTCTTTCATAAATTCAATCAGCTTTTCCACGCCTTCCCGCGGCATGGCATTATAAATGGAAGCGCGCATTCCGCCGACCGTCCGGTGACCTTTCAGGTTGACAAATCCGGCAGCGGTAGCCTCCTTGACAAATTTTGCATCCAGTTCCTCATTGCCGGTGACAAACGGAATGTTCATCAGCGAACGGGAATCCTTTTCGACAGTTCCCTTAAAGAGTTTGGAACCATCCAGATAGTCATAAAACAATTTTGCCTTTTCCTGATTCAGCTGGTACATCTTATCCAGCCCGCCGATCTCATCGCGAATCCACTGCAAAACCAGACCGCACATATAAATCGAATAGCAGGGCGGGGTATTGTACATCGAGCCGTTGTCGGCATGGGTTTTATAGCGAAGCATCGTGGGTGTACCGGGACGGACCGTATCCGAGATCAGATCCTTGCGGATGATTACAACCGTCAGGCCGGCAGGGCCCATGTTCTTCTGGGCACCGGCATACAGGATGCCAAAACGCTCAACCGGCAGCGGCTGGGAAAGGGCCATCGACGAGATATCCGCGACCAGCGGGACATTTCCGGTGTCGGGGATCTCGGGGTAACGGGTGCCATAAATCGTATTGTTCAGGCAAACATAAAAATAATCGGCGTCCGGCGTAAACTTGGCAGGGTCAAGTTTCGGGATATACGAAAAAGTCTTGTCAGCCGAAGATGCGACGATGTTGACATTCCCTTCTCCCAGCAGCAGTTTTGCTTCGCTGGCCGCTTTTTTGGCCCACTGGCCGGTCAGCACATAATCCACCTTGCCGCTTTTGGTCGCAAGGTTGAGCGGAATCATCGCAAACTGGGTGGAAGCACCGCCCTGCAAAAACAGAATTTCGTAATTATCGGGAATCTGCATCACTTCACGGAGCAGATTGCTACAGCCATCAGCGATTGACTGGAAGGTCTTAGATCGATGGGACATTTCCATAACGGACTGTCCTGATCCCTGATAATCCAGCATTTCCGCGGCCGCTCTTTTCAGAACGGATTCGGGCATCATCGAAGGGCCTGCACTGAAATTATACACTCTGCTCATAGTGATACCTCCAAAATTGGTTTGCCATTCCCAATTGGAATAGCTCGTGTGTTATTGCACATTATACACCATGATTTGTCATTTTTCAAGTATAAATTTTCTCATTT
>DVLN01000156.1 GCA_018715465.1 Candidatus Faecivivens stercorigallinarum
CCAAATCAATGCAGGCCAATGTCGGCCTGCCGGATGAGGAGCGGCGTTTTTTGAAAAGCGGTGGATAATATTTTATCATAATGAAAGAAGGTATATAAAATGGCTGATGTATTTGACCGGGTTTATCTCCCCGAGGAGGCAGGAATTCCGTCTATTTCAATCGCAAACTTTTTGCAGGACTGCGAAAAAATCCACTATAAGCTCCGCACCCTTCATATTGTGCGCCATGGGAAGCTGGTTGCCGAGGCCGCCCGTTATCCTTTCCGGGTCGATGACAAACGCCTGGTTTATTCGGTGAGCAAGACGTTCACTTCAACTGCCGTCGGACTGGCGGTACAGGAAGGGCTGCTTCGGGTTGAGGATAAGCTGCTGGATTATTTCCCCGAGTGTCAAAACCTGCCTATGGACCCCCGTGCCAGGGAAATCACCCTGAAAGACGTGCTGACCATGAGCACCGGCCATGCGGCGGACACCACGGGGGATATCTGCAACAGCGAAAATACCCCCTGGCCGGAAGTTTTCTTCACCCGTAAGATGGCGTACGCCCCCGGCGAACGGTTTGTCTACAATTCCGGCGGGACCTATATGCTTTCTGAGGTGATCAGCCGGACGACCGGCAAAAATATGATGGCCTGGCTCCTGGAAAAGTTCTTTGAACCGCTGGGCATCACCGATGTGAGCTGGGATGTCCACGGCGATGTGAACACAGGAGGCTGGGGACTGCTGATTGCCCCGCGGGATCTCTGCCGGGCCGGGATGCTGTACCTGAACAAGGGGGTATGGGACGGACGGAGAATCCTCTCGGAAGAATGGGTCCGGGAGGCGACCACGCCTCATATCGCCACCAACAACAGCAGTAGTACCGGCTGGGGCAGGCACTACGGCTATCAGATCTGGGAGAATATTCCCGGCAGCTACCGGGCGGACGGTGCCTTTGGGCAATACTGCATGGTCTTCCCTGAACAGGATATGGTGGTTGTCACCACTGCCGAGGAGATGGACGCAAACCGTATTTTCCCGCTGGTCGAACGCTGGTTGCTGACGGGGCTGGCGGAAAGGCAGCTGGGGAAGGACGCATGGGCGTTTGCCTGCCTGCAAAAAGAACTTGCCCTGTGGGAAACCCCCGCCGTCTACGAGGCGACTTCCTCCCATCTGCAATACCTGCTGCAAAACAAAACCTATACCCTTCAGCCTGCCGGCGCGGCGGAAGAGGGGCACAACAATCTGTGCGGACATAAAATCTGCCTGGATGCTGCCAACAGCCGGCTGCGGATCACAGTCGACGGCAGACAGGTGATCGACAGTTCCAGCGTGACCGACATCCACGGTGTGACGCCGTTTGTGATCGAGCTGCCCAGCAGCAGCCCCCTGCTGGGGAAGGAACAGCGTTCCCGCAGCTGGGCGTACTCTGCGCATCACGCCTGGATTGACCAGGACGCGCTGATGGTTACCGTCTGCTGGCGGGAGACCGGGCATAACCAGACCTGGAAATTCCAGTTCTCCGGCGACCAGCTCTATCTGTGGATTACCGACGGCACCAAGCAGATGTTTGACCTTTTCGGGATTGCCAGCGACCGCAACGTACGCTTTTGCGACATGGCTTTTACCGGGACCGTCCAGCCATAATCCAGCAGCAGCACGGCCCTGCGCCGATCTGGATACAAAAAAGCTCGGCGGAAACTGAGCTTTGAGTTTGTCGAAAAACTATTTTTGTGTCTGATAATCGTTCATATAATTTTAGAAAATCTGTTATTTAAGGGGAAAACAGGTCCAGGGCGGTAGCCCTGGGCGCGCGTAAGCGCGCAACCACCCCCAAAACGTAGCCATTGCCCATGTGATAGCAGGGCAATGGCGGACAGAGAAGACTAGGGGTTGATTTCCTCGACAGCCTGAAAGCTCAGCGGAAGCTGAGCTTTTCCTTTTATAATGAATATTATGATCAGGTGATTTGCCCGGAATATCATCTGCTGGACTATTCCACAAACGACCGGAAAGGATATAGAAATTACAAAAGCAGGGGATATTGATGCCGTAACTATCCATCACTCACTCAGTGCACAAAAGATCGTTACGCGACACCGGCAGAAACAGCTTCTGCCTGGAAACGGGCTGAAAAATATTACCGGCGTAAACAACGCCTGCGTATCTTACGGCGCAGATACCAGGTAATGCAAAAGGTGTCTGTTTTTCTCATCCTGCTGTTTGCCGGCTTTATGGATAAATTTACTTGACGCATGCACGGATGAATGCCGCGAGCAGGACTGCCCCGCAGCATGAAAAGAGCCCAAAATGGGGCCGTCTGGACAAAGCGAACCGGCGGGGGTTGCCGGGATTCAGATAGATGTCATAATAGCTGCCGGGCGTGTATTTTTTCAGGAAGGGTGGGTTTAAAAATCCCAGCCAAAACCGTTTATCCAGGCTGGCCTGCTGGTAGGAAACGCCATCCACCTGGTAGCTAAAGACAGCCGCACCGTACATCAGCCCGCTCTTCCTCGTTCCATAGGTGGTTATTTCCAAAAATTCCCCCTGCAAAGGGACGGTACATTTCAGCCGTTTATAATCGTTGACCAGGTCAACCGCCAGCAATGCACTGCCGGCCAGCAGAAACTCGAGACGGGTAAAATTCTCCGGGGAGATGTCCAGCCGGGGGATCAGCCACATCAGCCCGCCGCTAACCAGCAGAAGGAGGCCGCACAGGACACTGGCCAGCGGCGCATGCGCCCGGCGGGTCAGTCCCAGGATGACGCATACCAGCCCGCATACAATCAGGATCATGCCGAAATCCGAGATGCTTAAATCAAAATATCTCCACATTAAAAACATCCTTATCTTTTTAGAGTGGTAATTTTTAGCCCAACGCCTATACTTCGTCAATGTGGTACAGCACGCTGTCCAGAAGATAACGCAGCGCCAGCTGCTTTTCCTCTTCGGTCAGCAGTTCCATCGACTGAAGCAGCGAGATGTGCAGAATAGATGTTTCTGACGTCACCTCTGTTACCGCAAAGGCGTACTGGCTGGTTTTCCCCAGCACCTTCACCTTTGCCCTGATATCGCCGGCCATGGCCGGCTCATATTCCCCGCCCATCCTGTCGATGATGTCAAACACAGCAAATACGACCAGCCGGCGCGGACAATCCAAGTTTTGCTTTAATCCTGGCATCTTCATTCTCCTTGCTTCCAAGAATTTATGTTACCGGGCGAAGGGAGCCCATAATGTCCGACTTTAACCCGTTATCCGCCAGCTGTGCCTCCTGACTCGAAGTAAAAATGATCAGATATGCCCTGTCCTCCCAGATCGAAACGGCGTACGACAGATAAACGTCAACCCCTTCGCTTTGATGGACGTAGTCTTGAACGGCCCATTCCATTCCCCCGCTCTCCAACGTCTGCTGTCCGCCGAGCTGCCGGATACCGGGGAATATGGTGTCCAGCCCTGCGGTAGACTGTCCCAGCACCCCGGCCGCAGTCTCTCCGCCGGCGAGCGGGAGTGCGCTGACGGTCAGGACAAAATAATCGCTGCCCGTTATGGAGGTGGCGGTCAGAATATCATCCTCGATCTGGAAGTCGAAAGCCGGCTCCTGTTGTGCATACATAAATTTGAAGGGAAGTTTTTCATCGGTAAACAGCTGATAGCCTGTCCCTGCCGGCCCCAGGCACCGGAAGGAATCGACCGCCGACAGGAGCTTTTGCTGTACGGCTGTATCCTCCTGTGGGTAAGAGGCGATCAGGTTGTAGCATCCGAACCCGTTCTGCCCCTCGATAAACACCGCCAGAAACCGCATCACCGAACCGCCGCTTTCCGCCGCCTGAAACTCCACCTGGTACCCATCTGCCCCGCCGGCCTGCCGGTACCCTTCGTCCAGGATTTCATAGCCGGTAATTTCCGTGCTCTGCAAAAGGCCGATAAAATACCCGACATACTGCTCCGCGTTTGCCTCCACATCCGCAAGAGAATAGACGGGGAAACCGGACCAGCAGGTATAAAACCCGACCTGAAGCGAACAGCTCCCGTCCGGCGAAACGAATACGGCACTCTCGGGACTGGTTTCCTGAAAATCGGACGGGACCTTCATCGAAAGGTTCAGATACTCATTGGCATAATCAGCCAGAGCCGGCTGGGTGCTGCCGCCAGGTTCCGACATGCCGTTCTCTGGTTCGGATGAACCGCTGTTTTCCGGCTCCGGGACGCTGCTTTCCGGGGTTGACATACTGCTGCCCGGTTCTGGCGTGGAGGCAGGAAGCTCGGAAGTGCCGGTACCGGCCGGAAGGCTGGCATCTGGTAAAAGCCTCCAAACCCCCACCCCGGTTAAGGCGGCAGTCGCTGCCAGTGCCGCCAGTTTCAGGACAAAGGCTTTCTGCGGCCGCCTGATCAGGGTTCCGCCCTTCTCTGTCCCCGGGTTCCCATGCCGGAAGCCGGTTTTCCCCCTAGCGATTTTCGGAAAAGCAGTCCCGCCACCCGTGGCTGTGAGGGCGCATAAAAAGTCCGCCATCGAAGGGAACCGGTCTTCCGCCTTCACCGCCATGGCTTTTATCATGGCCGCTTCTACGTTTGATGGCAGGGAGACCCCCAGCCCCGACGGCTTTTTCAGGGTATCGCGGCGGACCCTTTCGATCGCATCCGGCGGCAGCTGCCCTGTGACGCAACGGTAAAGGGTGGCACCCATCGCGTAAACATCCGTCCAGGGACCGAGACTGCCGTGGCTGGAATACTGTTCCTCCGGCGCAAAGCCATGTTTAAGGATAACCGAAACGCTTTTATCGTCCTGTGAGGAAAACCGCGCCGCGCCAAAATCCAGCAGCTTACTTTCCCCGCCCGAGGTGATGGAGATGTTGTCGGGGCTGATATCCCGGTGGGTCAGCCCCAATCCATGGACCCGGGTCAGTGCCTCCATAACCGGTTTCAGGATGGTCAATGCCTGAGCGCAGGGGATTTTCCCGCCCTGGGAGGCGAGATAGGTTTTCAGGCTCATCCCGTCCACATATTCCATCACAAAGTAGGCAGTACTATTTTCGGTAAAGTAGTCCTGCACCGAGACGATATTGGGCGTCCCCTGGAGCCTGGCCAGGATTCTTGCCTCCTCCAGAAAGCGGTCCAGCCCGTTTTCGTAATCCTCTTTCCTGCGCCCGGCCAGCACCACCCGGTAACGGTCGGCGTGGCGCACCGCAAGGCCGGAAGGCATATATTCCTTGACGGCAACCCGGATTTCCAGCACCATATCGTAC
Source organism: Candidatus Faecivivens stercorigallinarum (assembly GCA_018715465.1). Taxonomy (GTDB): domain Bacteria; phylum Bacillota; class Clostridia; order Oscillospirales; family Ruminococcaceae; genus Faecivivens; species Faecivivens stercorigallinarum. Next base: position 5,224 of record DVLN01000156.1, read on the forward strand.
CCGAGATAGGTAATGCCAAAGCCGCCCACCCCCAGCACCCTGCCCATCAGGTACCGGCCATGGAGCACCGTCCCCATTGGAAGGGCGAGGAAAGGCTGTTCCTCTTCCGAACTGAACCCGCAGTATGGGCAGACAGGGGAATCATCCGGCTTTTCCTGAAAACAGCTGTAACACACTCTTGCCAAATCCATTCCGGTTTTCTCCTTCCGTCCGTTCCAACCCCATCCTGCACAACCGCCAGCGCAAAATCAATCTCCCCCTCCGGCGGCCGGGTATCCCTGGCCGCCGGAAGCATTCCCTCAGGTTACCAGGGGCGGACGCTTGCCAGCACCTGGTTGCACAGCGCCATCACCGCTTCCTGGTTGGAGTCGTTGTACATGGCTCTCAGATAGACCAGCTGGCCGTCGACAAACCCCGCGGCGCTGCTGAAATTGTAGGCGTCAATCAGGTAGTCCTGGCAGAGCCATTCCACCCCGCCCAGGGACGCGGTGTACCTCGTCCCCACCGTCCCGCCAACCGCTTCGGCCGTACCGATATGGGCGTCCAGCACCTCTTCAGGCGTCGTATAGCCGTACTGTGCGGCATATCCGACTTCCACCCCACCGGCGTCCGAACTGTCGACGCCGCCAAGGCCGGCTTCCTGCGCGGCCTCGGTCGGATAGATGGCGATGAGCTCTACCGCACTGTCCCCCATCATCGAAAGGTCTGTCTCCCACACGCTTCCCAGTGCAACCGAATTGTCGATGATGAATTTAAGCCCGATGTTTTCACTGTACCACATGCTGTAGGTGGTCTCCGGTTCCCCATTGCTCTGGAAGCTCTGGATAATCTGATCAATCTCCTCCCTGCCTGCCCCGTCGCCCTTGGGGAAGGCACCCAGCAGGCTGTAGCAGCCAAAAGGATTGTTCCCCTGCATCGTCGCATAGATCATTTCCATCGAAACGCCGTCTGTGTCTGTCCCCTCGAAATAGATCTGATACGCCTCCTGGCCCCCGATGCTGGCATAGCCGGAGGACAGGATGGTATAATCCGGCACTTCGAATCCTTCCATCAAGGCCGCCACAATCGCCTGCTGGTTGTCCTCCACATCTGAAAGGGAGTAGATCGGGAACCCGATATTCCAGATAAAGCTGGTCGTGACCGCACAGCCCCTGTCCTCATTCATAAAGCTGAACCCATCCGAACTTACCACATAGTCCGCAGGGATATCAATACTGGCGTTGAGGGCACCAAGGTCCCGGGTCTGCATCTGGGCAGCAGGGGCGGACGGGCTGACGGATGAGGGTTCAGACGAAGGTTCGGACGATGGGGCCGGCATTTCACCCGAACTGCTGCTGTCCGGCGGGGTCCCGGTGCCGATATCGCCGGTGCTGATTCCCCCGGTTCCGGCCCCTCCACCACCGCCGGCCGTCGTGGTTTTCCCGCCGCCGGAGAGTGCGACAGGCAGGATGATGCACAGTGCGAGGACAGCCACCAGCCCGCCGCCGGAAATTCCGGCAATGACGGGATTGGCCTTCACCCAGGCGGTAAACCTGGCAAGGGGGCCGGATTTCGGCAGTTCCGCACCCTCCCCGCCGTATACCGTCTGGCCAAAGGAGGAAGCCTGGGTCCGCTCACTGATGCTGGCGGCGACCTGTTCCTGCACCGGGGCTTTGCCGGTCAGGGCGCGGAGGAAGGCGCCCATATTGGAGAAACGGTCTTCCGTCTTCACGGCCAGTGCCTTCAAAATTGCCTGCTCGGCATTTTTCGGGATATGGATTCCCAGTTCCGACGGCGTTTTCATGGTATCCCCGCGGATCCGCTCGACCGAATCCGGCGGCAAGACCCCGGTGATGCAGCGGTAAAGGGTGGCACCCATCGCGTAAACATCCGTCCAGGGGCCCTGGTTGCCGTGGCTGGAATACTGTTCCTCGGGGGCGTAACCGTGTTTGAGGATGACCGACACGCTCTTCCCGTCCCCCAGAGCAAACCTTGCGGCACCGAAATCCAGCAGCCGGCTTTCCCCCCGGGAGGTGATGTAGATGTTGTCCGGGCTGATATCCCGGTGCAGCAGGTTGAGTGCGTGCACCTGGATCAATGCCTCCATGATGGGCTGGAGGATGGTCAGCGCCTGGGCGTACGGGATTTTGTCCCCCTGGTCTTTCAGATACGCCTTAAGGCTCATCCCGTCGATATATTCCATCACAAAATAGGCGGTACTGTTTTCCTTGAAGTAATTCTGCACCGAAACAATATTGGGGGTATTTTGCAGCCTGGCAAGGATTTTTGCTTCGTCCAGAAAACGCTCCATGCCGTACTGGTAATCCTCTTCCACCCGCCCGGTGAGCGTGACATTGTACCGGTCCGCACTCCGGGTGACAATAGAGGAGGGCATATACTCCTTGATGGCGACCTTGATTTCCAGCGTCAGGTCAAAGGCCAGATAGGTGATCCCGAAGCCGCCGACCCCCAGCACCTTCCCGAGCATATACCGCCCGTTGAGCAGCGTCCCCAGCGGCAGGGCGAGATAGGGCTGTTCCTCGTTTTCATTGAACCCGCAATGCGGGCAGATGCTGCCCGGCTCTTTTTCCTGAAAGCAGCCATAGCAAAGGCGTTCCGGATTCATGCCTCCGCCTCCTCCCTTTCTGCCAGCACCCACAGATCTTCCGCAATCTGGCGCACCCGGTCCGCATGCCGCAAGACCAGTGCTTCCAGCCATTTCTGTGCGCTGCCGGCTTTTAAAAACTCGATCTGGATTTCCAAAGGCTCCACGTAAAAATCCCCGGTGTAGGCCACCGCCCCCTCGCCTGCTTTCAAAGGGGGGATTCCCGGGACCGGATGCAGCGCGCCGTCCGCGGTGAGATGGAAGACGGCCGACGGCTGCCGGCCTGCGGCATCTTCATCATCAAACGCCTGCTGAAGCCTACCGTATTTTAAACAATATCTGTCTGTCATACATGGTTACTCCTTTGTCACAACAAACCTGTTGGCATTGTCGCACAGGTAGAAGGTGTCACCCGCCGACAGCTTTTCAGCCACATTGGCCGTCAGCTTTTTGCCGTTGCCCAGGAAGGTGCCGTAGGAGGAGCCGAGGTCGGTGATCAGGAAACAGTCTTCATTTGCGTCGTAAACCACCTGGCAGTGCCGCCCGCTGATGCCGGGCGTGTTTTTATCAAACACGATGTTGCAGGCCGCCGGATCACGGCCGATGACGACCTTCCCTTTCAACAGGTCAAACTTCTGTCCGGCGTATTTCCCCGTCACGCCGCGCAGTACGGCAAATTTCCCTACCGGGCCGCGGCCTTTTGCCATCGGCTTTTTCTGGCCTCCGGCCCCAGCGGCGGCAAAAGCCGCCCCGCCCTTTTTCGTGCTCAGCACCAGCAGCATGACGCTGCCTGCCAGCGCAAGTACGCCGATGGGAAGGAATACAAACGCAAACCAGCCGGGCACCCAGCTGAGGCCGCCCGCCATCGTATATCCGATCCTTTCCTGATCGAGGATTTTGGTCAGCTCATCAATGATGATCGCGTAGTTCATCCCCAGCGAAAGCCCCGTCTCCGCATCAATCGCCCCGGAGGCATTGATCCCGATGACCCGGCCGTCCTCATCGACCAGCGGGCCGCCGGAGTTACCCGGCGCAATCGAGACATCCATCTGGAACGCCTCGTAGGTCGCCCAGGCGGTGCTCACCCGGTTGCTGATAATCCCCTTGGTAATGGTCACGTCGTTCAGGTCAAAGGCCGGGAGCGTCTGCCTGCTGGAAGAATCTCCGGGGTATCCCAGCGCGTAAGCGGTCTCGCTCATCTTGACCGAATCAGACGGCTGCAGGGTAAGGGCAATCCGTTTGGTCGTGGGGGTCGGCAGCTTGAGGATGGCGATATCCTTTTCCGTCTGCGGGGAATAGTAGACCACCTCCACCTGGACAAAATCATTCTCTGCGGCGGAATAGTACACCTGGACCGTGCCCGCCACGTTGTCATACGTCCTGGGGTAGGCATACGCTGCCTCCACCACATGCCCGTTGGTGACGATGTACTGGACCGGCTCGCCCGGTTTCCCGACCGCCCATCCGGTCCCCGTCCCGCCCAGCTGTTCGACGGTGCCGTCCTCGTTGTATACGGTTGCCGTCGCATAGACCAGGACGACCCCCTGGCGCGCCTCATATGGTTCGATGCTGCCGCCCCCGAAGAGCCCGAATATGCCGAATACAAGGCCGATTATCCCGGCCACAAACAGCGCAATGGCGGCGATTTGCTTTCCGGTTGATTTTTTATCCATTATTGTTCCTCCCCTTTGCCATGGTATTTCAAAACAATTGCC
>DVLN01000157.1 GCA_018715465.1 Candidatus Faecivivens stercorigallinarum
GGTCTTTTTATAGTGTTTCAGCTCCTCCTTTGCCGGAGCATACTCCCCTGCTTTCTGGAGGTATTCCACACCTTTGGGGATATTCTCTGTAACGCCCAAACCGTTGCAGTACAGCTTGCCCAGCAGATAAAAGGCTTCACGGCAGTTCCAATCAATCCGTTCCAGATACCCGAGAGCCTTGGCATAATCCTGCTGGGTTCCCTGGCCGTTGGCGTAGCAGGCACCAAGATAATAGAGCATGACCGGACCGCCGTTGTCTTCCGCCCATTTGAGCAGCTGAAAAGATTTGGCATAGTCCTGCTCTATCCCCCTGCCATCATAGTAGAACATCCCCAGCCGGTTGGCGGGATTCACTTTTGCCTCGATGGGAGCCGAGAGTGCCTGCTGGTAATATTGTGCGGCCCGGGCGAAGTCCTTGGACACCCCCACGCCCAGCTCGTAGGAGTAGCCCACCCAGAAGAAGGCCCGGGGCTCTCCCAGCTCCGCCGCCCGGCGGTAAAGATCAAAGGCATCCTCCTTTTTCCCCTGGTCGTAAAGCTCGTTGGCATAATAGAAAAAGTAACTCGGATACCCCTTCTCTGCCCCGTAGCGGTACACTTCAATCGCCTTTTCCGGCTGGGGAGAGATGAGTCCCTGTTTCCCCTCCCTATAGAAATTGGCATTGTACTCCTTGGAGTCATAGCGTCCGAACACAGCAGCGGGCGCCCGATGGCGCAGGCAGTCGATCGCTTCTTCCAGTTGTTTTTCCGACTTGAAAGAGGTGACCTGCCGCTGCTGGCGGTCATCGACAATCCAGATTTCATAGGTGTAGGTAACCTGGGTGCGCTGACCGGCATGGTGGGTATGCCGCTCCACCCGGCTGAATACCCCACGGATGCGGGAGATGGCGGAAACCACGTCCCCCAGCACCCATTCCTTGCCAATCCCCATCTTTCCGCACCACTGGCCGTTTTGCTTTAAATCCTGGTCTACCATCGCAAAAAGCTCTTTCACCGGCGGCGTTTCGTCCGGGTAGCGGAGCTGGTCGCGGATCGACTGGGCCAGCGCGCTTTTCTCCGGGTACAGTGCATCCCGCAGGCTCCGGTATGCCAGGAAAATCCCAATCAGAACCGCACCGCTCCCAGAAAGGGACACAGGTAGTAGAAAATCCGCATCTTGTCATCCAGCCGCTCTACCTTTTCCGGGAGCGTCTGCCCCAGATAGAAAAACCACAGCGCCAGCGCACCGCCCCCACCAAAAGCAGCCGCCGGAATCAAACCGATCAGCCGTCCGCGGGTTCTCTCAAGATAATAGCCGTCTTCCGGGCCGTCAGGCTGCTGCTTTTTGTTCCACCAGACCAGCAAGAGAATCACCGGAATGGCAAAGACGCGGAAAACCACCACCAGAATGATGTAAACAATCACATTCCAAGGCCATTTGAGATAAAAATGTTTTTTAGAAGTGTCCTTTGAATCCATTCTATCCGCCTCCTGTTTGAGTTGTTTCTGTCCCCTGATGAACAGCCGGCCTTTACGCTATCTAACCGTTAAAAAAAATAGCCGAATACTTTTTTGCACGGGCATAGCTCATTTCATACAAAAAAATTGATAAAAAGTACATTTATTTGGAATCATAACATATACCACGTCAAATATCAACAACTGCGCTCTGCACAATCAGTTCTTTCTGTTCCAGATATTTCCGTTTTCAAACTCTGCATAGCTTTGATTGCTGCGGATACAATACTGCTGTCGGCAACACGACGCCGGCAAAAACAAAGAGCAACCATCAAGGACGGTCTTAAGCGGGCGGCAGAGACTTCTCACGCCATTACGGCAAACCCTCTGTTCCCCTGTCAGAAAAAATTCTCTGCCGCTGCCGCTCCGTCCCGCGGGAACGCATCAAATCACTGCCGTTCCCCTTATAAACCCTCACGAGAAAGGAAAATGATTATGACCAACAATAACCAGATCGTAGTCCCCGAAGCCAAAAACGCAATGGAACAGTTCAAGATGCAGGCTGCAAGTGAAGTCGGTGTCCCTCTGAAACAGGGCTATAATGGCGACCTGACCTCCCGTCAGGCTGGCTCGATCGGCGGACAGATGGTCAAGAAGATGATCGAATCCTACGAAAGCTCGATGAAATAAGCGGTGGAATGCTTCCGCTGCCAGATCGCGATAGTCGGCACACATTGAGTCGTAAAAATTAAGTCCCGTCTTTTCAGGCAACAGTCTGAGAACCGGAAAAAAGAAAATGTGCAGATGGATGAACCGTCTGCACATTTTTTCATTCTGGTGACATTGTCCCCTGTCCGCTTGCCAAACCCGGCAGGGTTTGTTATACTTTGGATAGACAATCACCCCAACGAAAGGAAGTATCCATCATGTCCAATCTGACCATCCGTTTTGTCACCGACTATGTCTGCCCCTACTGCATCGCCGCCAAAATCCCGCTGATGCGCGCCGCCGAAAAACGCGGTATCCAGATTGAATGGCTGCCGTTTGAGCTGACACCCACCGACAGGCCCCCGGTCGACACCTGGAACGACCCCGTCCGCAGGGAAAAATGGGCAGCAACCCTGGTTCCCTTCTGCGAAAAACAGGGGCTGTCCTACCACTTCCCGCCCCATGTCATCCCCCGCCCCTATACCAACCTGGCGTTTATGGGCTGGTATTACGCCTGCGAACACGGCAAAGGGGAAGAATACAACAGCCGGATGTACCAGCTCTATTTCGGCAAAGAAAAGAACATCGGCGATATCAAGGTGCTGTCGGCTGAAGCGGCTGCCCTTGGAATGGACCCTGCCGATTTTGAGCAGGCAGTTTTGTCGGGGCAGTACAGCGAGCGGCTGGCAGAGGCCAACCGCTATGCCCGTGAAACGTTGGGGGTATCCCATGTACCGACCGTCTGGATTGGCGAAACGCGGGTCTTGAACGCGCTGATGAGCGAAGAAGAATACGGCGAACTGATCGACCAGCTGCTGGCGGAGGGAGAAGCCGTCCAGCAGGATGGGGACGGCTTTGGCTGCGGCCCGGACGGGTGCGGCTTTGCGGGCGGATGCGGCCCGAACGGCTGCCGCTGATTCAGGAGAGCAGCTCATCCAGTCCAACCGGCTGCATCCCCTGTGGGGTCAGCATGCAGACCCGGCCGGCTACCTCGCCGATCAGCTTCCGGTCGTGGGAAACGCAGATAATCGCGCCGTCAAACCGGCGCAGGATGCTGCGGATAACCGGGCCGGACAATGGGGAAAAGTTGCGGGTCGGTTCATCCAGCAGCAGGACATTGGCGCCGCTGCGAATCATATGAATAAATAACAGTTTTGCTTTCTGTCCGCCGGAGAGATCGGAGATTTGGTGCTCCATCTCCTCCGGCGTATATTTTACGCTCCCGAGAAAGGTCCTGATCTCGGATATCTCGTCCCGGCTGCCCGAACGGGTCAGGAATTCAACCGGCGTCTTGTCCAGCGGCAGCAGGTCGGCATAGTTCTGGGGCATATAGGCCGCCCGTATATCCCTGCGGGGCAGCAGCTGTTCTGCGATCTGCTTGAGCAGTGTCGACTTGCCCGCTCCGTTTTTGCCGACGATAAACAGCTTCTCGCCGCCGGTCACATTCAGCCGGATATCCTGGGAAAGCAGGCTTCCATCCGGGATGTACAGCCTTTCCAGCGTCAGGTCAAGCACCCGCTTGGCATCTGGCAGATGGGTCTTTTCAAAGTCCAGCAGAATCGCTTCCTCGACATCCGGCATCTGGGTCATCTGTTCGCTTTCCCGCTGGAACCGCTTTTCCATCGAGGTGACCGCGTGCATCTTGCGTTTGAGCATCTTCCCGCCGTGTGGGTCACCACGGGAGATCGAATGCAGGCTGTGGTTGACCTTTTCCTTGATCTCCCTCAGCCGCTGTTGCTGGGCGTCAAACTGTGCCTTTTCATCCCGCGCCATCTGCCGCTGGTGGTCAATCGACGCCAGCCGCCGGTCAACATACTCCCGATATCCGACCCGCCGGACGGTACAGCGGGGCAATGTCCTTCGCCGGAGCAGCTCAAGGTGGATTACCATGTTGGCGGTCCGCTCCAACAGTACTTCATCATGCGAGACATACAGCACCGGGCGTCCGCAGCTGACTATAAATTTTTCCAGCCACTGAAGCGCTTCAATGTCCAGGTCGCCGCTCGGCTCATCCAGCAGCAGGATATCCGGCGATTCGCACAATAGCCTTGCCAGCTGCATCTTGACCTTTTCCCCGCCCGATAAACTGCCCATCGGTCGGTCTTCATAAAAGATGCCGCCCGGCAGTGACAGCAGCCGGGCAATGTCCGCCAGTTCCCGCGGCGTCCGGTCAAGAAATGCCTCGCTCTGACAGAAATACCCGCAAATTTCCATCTGTTTTTCTTCTTCGGTGAGCTCCTGTTTAAGATAACCGATTACCGCGCCGCCTGTGATGATCGTCCCTTCGGTTTCGACATACCTTTCGGCCGCTTCCGGGTCGGCGATCAGTTTGAGCAAGGTCGACTTCCCGTTTCCCTCCTCCCCGATCACGGCGCAGCGGTCCCCTTCCCCAAGGGTGAAGGAAAGGCCGCTGATGATCGGGCGGAGGTCTTTTTTGTGGGTAACCGACAAATTCCGTACCTGCAAAGTTTTCATAAAATCCTTCTTTCCGGCAATAAAAAAGACTGCCTTTTCAAAGCCGAAAAAGCAGTCGTATTCGCGCAGTCAGGCTATGATACCACAGCCCAAAATACCGGAAAACCGGCAATCAAAAAATGCGCAATCTGCTTTTTCGGACACAAACATCAAAAGCCATCCGCCAAAGGGGTGACCTGTTGCTGACTGTTCGATTCCGCTTAAAACAGATTATTTACGCATTTTTAACCTTCTTTGCAGTAATTTATCCGGCAGTAACCGGATGACGGTTTCAGTATAGCACGTCCTGCCATCCTTGTCAACCCCGCGCAGTGCCTGTGCTCCCCGCTGCCGAAACTTGTTTGCTTGCTGGAATCGGTGTTCAAAACAGGGAAAAAATACAGAACAAATTTTTGATATCCTATTGACAAACAAGAACAGATATTCTATACTTTAGTTGAACATAAAAGAACAAGGAAAGGAGTCTGTTCTATGGACACCCTGCAAAAACTGACGATCCTTGCCGACGCGGCAAAATATGACGTCGCCTGCACCTCTTCCGGCGCCGACAAGGCACCTGGGCCCGGCGGAATCGGCTCTGCTATTGCGGCCGGCATCTGCCACACCTTTACCGCCGACGGACGGTGCGTCTCACTTTTGAAGGTGCTCTTTTCCAACTCCTGCATCCATGACTGCAAATACTGCCTCAGCCGCCGATCAAACGACGTCCCTCGGGCAACCTTTGAACCGAAGGAACTGGCCGATCTAACGATGCAGTTTTACCGCCGGAACTATATCGAAGGGCTATTTATCTCGTCCGGTGTCCTGCGCAATCCCGACTACACATGCGAACAAATGATTAAAACTTTGGAGATTTTGCGGTTTGAGTACCGCTTTTACGGCTACATCCATGCCAAGGCGATTCCCGGTGCCGACCCGCGGCTGATCGAGCGGATGGGGATGCTCGCCGACAGGATGAGCGTCAACATCGAACTGCCCAGCGCACAAAGCTTGTCGCTGCTGGCGCCGGACAAGAACCGGAAAGCCATCCTCGCCCCGATGCGCCAGATCGGGGACGGCATCGCTGAAAACCGCCGGGATATCGTCCGCTACCGGCATGCCCCCAAGTTTGCGCCTGCCGGTCAGAGCACCCAGATGATTGTCGGCGCGTCACCGGAAAGCGATTATCAGATTCTGACCCTGTCGGAGGCTTTATATCGGCGTTTTTCCCTCAAGCGGGTATTTTTCTCGGCCTATATCCCGCTCAATGACGATCCGGCGCTGCCTGGGAAAGAAGTCCGGCCGCCGCTGCTGCGGGAACACCGGCTGTACCAGGCCGACTGGCTGCTGCGGTTTTACGGATTTACTGCCAGTGAAATTCTGGACGAAGCACATCCATTTTTTGACCCATGTCTCGACCCCAAATGCAACTGGGCGCTCTCCCACCCGGAATTTTTCCCGGTCGAGGTCAACGCCGCCCCGCAGGAGGTGCTGCTGCGGGTGCCGGGCATCGGGGTGCGCTCGGCAACCCGGATTTTGCAGGCAAGAAGAAGCGGCGCGCTGGATTTTGCGGGACTCAAAAAAATCGGAGTCGTCCTCAAACGGGCGCAGTATTTTATCACCTGCCGCGGAAAGATGATGGAGCATCTCCGCTTCTCCCCGGAAACAGCCCGGCGTGCGCTGCTGAGCGAAACTTCCGCCGCCCAGCTGCCCGGCCACCAGCCGGAACAGCTCAGCATGCTCAGCAATGCCAGCTGGATTTCTGCCGGAAGCCCGCTCTCCGGCATACAGGAGGCAGGATTATGACAGGATATCTATATGACGGCAGTTTTGACGGATTTTTGTCCTGTGTATTTGAAAGCTATGCCCGCAAGGAAGACCCGCTGCTGATTCAGACTGCTGATCAGGACCAGCCGTTTCTGATGGCGATGACGACGGTCGTGACCCGGCCGGAAAGGGCACGGCGGGTGGAGAATGGGCTGAAACGGCTGTCAAACGACATCTGGGAGATGGTCCGGGACGGTTTTTTATGCGACTGCATCAAAGACCGGGAGGTCAATCTGCTGCGGCTGATCCGACAACTGTTCCAATACGGCCCCTCCGCCGCGGTCAACTATGCCGACCCGGTCGTCCATACTGTCTGGAAGGGGCTGCGGCATATGCGGGAGGAAGGGCATCTGCTGAGCGGTTTTATCCGGTTTTCCGAGTATAACGGGGTGCTGGTCAGCGTGATCTCCCCCAAAAACCAGGTGCTTCCGATGCTGGCGCGGCATTTTTTGACCCGCTTTCCGGGCGAACAATTCATGATCTATGACCAAAACCACAAGGTTGCGTTTATTCATACCACCCAAAAAAGCGAATTTATCGAAGTACAATCGCTGACCCTCCCGCCGGTTGGCCGGGAGGAAGCCGCCTTTCGCGCGATGTGGCGGTCATATTTTAACCATGCCGCCATCCCCCAGCGGGAAAACCCGCTCTGCCAGCGCACCCATCTGTCGCTGCGGTACCGCCCCTGGATGACCGAATTTACCGACGACTGGCAGGAGGCCTGCCGGCTGACAGAATAATTATGCAGCAGATCATTGCTTTTCCTTTCGGAAAATGTTATACTGATTGTAACAGTTTTTTCCCCGAAAGGAGCACATTTTGATGAAAAAGATCATCCGACAGGAATATCCATGGTTCCTGGCCCACGCGACCTGGTTCTGGATTGTCCCGCTTGCCGCCAATCTGTTTGAGCCGTCTGACCAGACCGGTCTGCTGCTGTTGCTGCTGATGATCGGCAACCCGCTGTTCTGCATCATCTGCGCACTGTTTTACGGGATGCGCAACGGGCGAAGATGGGGGTTTCTGATCTATCCGGCCGTTGCGGCTGCGGCATCCATCATGATGTATTACAACAGCTCCGCGATCGGATTCGGGCTGCTCGCGCTGTTCTGTTCGGTGATCGGGCTGCTTTTTGGCGGATGGTCCCGGGCAAGAAAGATGTCTGAAGCGGAAAAGTGGCAGCTCAAACAGGCTGCTGAGCTGGTCAGCAAAGAAAAAGAAAAACCGGCACCTGCTCCCACCACTGCCGGACAGAGCGTCCGCGTCGCCTCTAAAACCGCCGCCAAAAACCAGCAGAAGGCCTATGCCCGCAAGGCAAAGGAACGGGCGGAAAAAGAAGCCAAACGCCAGAACAAAAACCAGCCCCAGAAAAAGAAGAAAAAGGGCGGACATTAACAGCAAAAACGGACAGGTCACTCCTTATGGAATGATTTGTCCGTTTTCAGCGTCCAGATAATTTTATCTGTATTTATTCCAGCGACAGAGTGACCGTCACATTCCCTGTCCCCAAAGCCTTGCGCAGAGTATCCGCATCGGTATTCTGAATTTTCCCGATAGGGGTCAGACTCCAGGAGTTGGTGTCGTAATAGATGACAAACGTCCTTCCTTGGTAGAGGATAATATCTCCCGCCACAGTATTCATCTGCCGGTTGTTCTGGGGCAGGGTCACACCGAGGTCAACTCCCTTTTCCATTCCGGCGTAGTCGCTCATATGCAGGGTCAGCGGTCCGTCCGCCAAAAGTTCTTTGAAAGCGTCTACCGTCGTATTGTTTGCAAGCGACGCGGTAAAAGAATTGTCTCCAATCTGAATCTTTAACATGGTTTCCGTTTCCTCCTGACTGCTGTCCAACGGGGTCTCTGACGACTGGCTGACAGAAGAAACCGGCGTTTCCGCGACAGATTCCACCCTGGAACCGGAAGAGGGCTGCATTTCAGCCGCGCTGCCGCAACCGGAACAAGTGAAGAGTATCAACAGCAGAGATAATAACAACAGCACACCGTTTTTCAACCGGCAGTCCCCCCTTGCAGACTCCTGTCAGATCACATTCATTGTTTACAGATTCAGTATAAAACAGATCGTCCGAAATAGCAAATACTTATATTAAATATCTTCACATAGTTGAAAGTTATAAATGTTTTTGGTAAACTGAAGATATGAAAATCCTAAATCCAATTGGACAGGAGGAAGGCCGAATGGAACTGCGTGTGTTACAGTATTTTCTGGCGGTAGCAAGAGAACAGAGCATCTCCGCCGCTGCACAGTCGCTGCATCTCTCACAGCCAACCCTTTCTACCCAGCTCAAGGCGATGGAGCAGCAGCTGGGGAAACAGCTTTTGATCCGCGGCTCAAAAGGTTCCCGTAAAGTCACGCTGACGGAAGAAGGGAGAATCCTTCAAAAACGGGCGGAAGAAATTCTGGAACTGGTCAGAAAAACCGAAAATGAAATCCTGCTTTCAGATGAAACCGTCGCCGGCGATATCTGCATCGGGCTGGCGGAAACACAGATTTTCCGTCTGTTCGCACAGGCGGCCGGGCAACTGCGGCAAAAATATCCAAACATCCATTACCATCTTTTCAGCGGCAACGCACTGTATGTCATGGAACAGCTGGACAAGGGGCTGATTGACTTCGGGCTGGTTTACGGAACGGTCGACCCATCCCGCTACGAACGGGTCAAAATGCCCATCCGTGACCGGTGGGGAGTGCTGATGCGCAGGGATTCCCCACTCGCCGAAAAAGCATCCATCTGTCCAGAAGACCTCTGGGATCAGCCGCTGATCATCTCCAATCAGAAAAGTGACGACCGGTCGCTGGAAAACTGGCTCAAAAAAGACCTGGACCGGCTGAACATCGTAGCGACCTACAACCTGCTGTTTAATGCGTCCCTGCTGACCAGTGAAGGGCTGGGATATACCTTATGCCTGGATCATCTGGTCAACACAACCGGTGACGGAAACCTTTGTTTCCGGCCGCTGTCCCCCGGGCTTGAAGCGGAAGCTGTGCTGATCTGGAAAAAATACCCGGTGTTTTCAAAGGCGGCGGAAAAATTTCTGGAACTGCTGCTGCACTCCGTCGAAACAATCTGAACCCGATTCCCGGCATTCCTTTGCATACCGGCCCTGCCGGCCGCGTATATATAGGCTGTCAACCAGATGCAGAAAGGAATGATTGGGTGCAGAAGGTTCGGTTTGCAGCACTTGCGCTGCTGGGCGCGGCCGCGATATGGGCAGGCGTCTGCTGTTTCGGGAATGCCCCGGCAAATGTCCGGCAGGACAGCGGACCGATCTCCGCAGAGCATCCCGGTCTTGCTGTCGCCGCCGAAGCAGCTGTCGAAACAGATGTGGAGGAAGCCGTCCCGGAAGGCCCCGCAACCAGAGCCGGTTCGGTCTGTGTGATGACTGGAGACGGGGTGCAGCTGGCAGGAAAAGCGGATACGGAATTTGTCTCGATCGCCTCTACCACCAAGATTATGACCGCCCTGCTGACGCTGGAACTGGGAAAAGGGCAGCTGGATGAACCATTTAATGTCGGTGACGAGGTCAAGGTGGAAGGCTCGGCACTGGGCATCAAACCGGGCGCAGAGGTGACCCTGCGGCTGCTGGCATGGGGGATGCTGCTGTCATCCGGCAACGACGCGGCAGCAGCGGCAGCAATGCGGCTGGGCGGCAGCTTTGAAGGGTTTGCCGCGCTGATGAATGAACGGGCAAAAGAAATCGGTATGAAAAATACTGTGTTTGTCACTCCATCCGGGCTGGACGCGGAAAACCAGGGCAGCTGTGCAAAAGACCTCGCCCTGCTCGCCTGCGAAGCACTGCAAAACCCCGATTTCCGGGATATCTGCGAGGAGACAAACGGACATATGACAGTCGGCGGGGTCGAATACTGGATGACCAACCACAACCGGCTGCTGAAAGAATATGACGGCTGTATCGGCATCAAGACAGGGTTTACCGATTCAGCCGGACGGTGCCTGGTCTCAGCCGCTGAGAAGGACGGGGCGGTGATGGTCTCGGTCGTGCTGCATGACCCGGATGACTGGACAGATTCCAAAACGCTGCTCGACTGGGGGTTCTCCCAGCTGCAAACAAAGGAGCTGGTCTGTCACCTCAGCGGAACAACCATCCCCGCTACCCCGGCAGAAGACACTGAAAAGGCGGAGCAGGATAGTTCCCTGTCACCCTATACCCTGCGGCAGCGGCAGCAGGTGTCGGTCTCCCTTGCCCCGGGAGAACAGCTGACCGAGGTTGTTTCGCTTCTCCCTTCCCTGCCTGCCGGGATGCCCGCCGGCACAACCGCAGGCATTGTCAAATGGATAGACAGCAATGGGACAGTCCGTCAGTGGAGTGCCATTGAAACCGAATAATTGCCAAACAGGCGGGTGTATTTTTTCGTACACCTGCCTGTTTGGCATATATATTCAAATCATTATTT
>DVLN01000015.1 GCA_018715465.1 Candidatus Faecivivens stercorigallinarum
TATCTTATAATATATAGGCTGTAAAATAATTCGATAGTTACCTGCCGCCCCGGATTTTTACATAAAAGCTTTTACATCTGGGACATCGTTTCGACAGACTGTGCGGGGCTTGTCCGCTACAATAAGGGTATCACATTACAGAAAAAGGGGAATTGCCATGAACACGGATGTATTCGGTTCGGTGACAGCAGGCAGCTGCCGGTGCAGCACTTCCTGTCAGGAACAGATTCTAAATGTCAGACTATCAGGTGAAATTGATCAGGCCGGCGCTGCCGTCGTGCGGGAACAGATTGACCGTGCGGCGGAAAGCTGCCTGCCTCAGACCATGATGCTAGACTTTTCAGGGGTCAATTTTATGGACTCAAGCGGAATTGGACTGGTAATGGGGCGGTACCGCCTGATGCAGACAATGGGCGGGGAGCTGCTGGTGACGGGCGCTTCCCCACGCATCCAGCGGCTGATGCAGATGGGCGGGCTGGATAAGCTTCCGATCTTTGGAAAAAATTCCGGCGGTATGCCGCCCAGACAACAAAGATAATGAAAGGACGAATCCGACATGAAAGCGACCAACACAATGACCCTTACCTTTGACAGTCTGCCGGTCAACGAAGGCTTTGCCCGTTCGGCAGTGGCAGGCTTTTTTGCACAGCTGGACCCGACCGTAGAAGAACTGTGCGATATCCGAACCGCAGTCAGCGAAGCGGTCACCAACAGTATTGTCCATGGATACCGTCAGTCGGCCGGTAAAGTCCGGCTGACCGCGCGAATTTATCAGGGCAGAAAAATCCAGATCATCATACGGGATACCGGCTGCGGCATCGAAAACATTGAACAGGCAATGGAACCGCTGTATACGACCGACCCGGAAGGAGAACGTTCCGGGCTGGGATTCTCGGTCATGCAATCCTTTATGGATTCTGTCCGGGTGACTTCTTCTCTTGGAAAGGGTACCACCGTTACGATGCAGCGGGTCCTGTCCCCGCTGGCTGAGGAGAGCATTCAGGGATGACCGGGCAGTATTCCGGCAAGGAGGAGACACGGCAGGGAAAGGATAGTTCTGACCGTGAGCAGCGGGACCAGTTTATTCTGGCCAATATGGGACTGGTTCATGCGCTGGCCCATCGGCTGAAAGGCCGCGGGATTGAGTATGAGGAGCTGGTCAGTGCAGGCTGTGTCGGACTGCTCAAAGCTGCGGATGGGTTTGAGCCCGAACGGGGGCTCAAATTTTCGACTTACGCCGTGCCTGTCATCCTCGGAGAAATGAAGCGGCTGTTCCGAGACGGCGGAACTGTTAAGGTCAGCAGATCTCTTAAAGAACTTTCGCTGCGGGTCTTGCGGGAAAAAGAACGGATGAGCATACAGCTTGGCCGTGAGCCAAGACTGGAAGAACTGGCTGGCAGTTTACAGATTGATGTTGCCCTCTGCGGCGAGGCATTGTCGGTCAGCCTTCCCGCAATCTCATTGACTGCCGATCACGATGACGACGAGGGCAGCCAGATTGATCTGCCGGTACAGTCCCCAGAAGAGATGCTGACCGACCGCCTGACTTTACAGCAGCTGTTGGGTGAACTGGACCCCAAAGACCGGCAGCTGATTATCCTTCGTTATTTTCGGGAGAAGACGCAGGTTGAGACGGCAGCGCTGCTGGGCATGACACAGGTGCAGGTGTCCCGACGGGAAAAAAAGCTGTTGCAGCAGATGCGCGAAAAAATGGGTTAGGGTTAGGGCTGCTCCGGGATTTTGGATAAAACCGGAGCAGCTTTTTCTTTTGTTTTGGAACGAAAAATCCGCAGAATGTCCCTAGGACATTCTGCGGAATGCAAAACAATCAATTATTTGTTGCCGAAGTATCTTTCCAGCAGGCCGGCAAATGCTTTGCCATGGCGAGCTTCGTCGCGTGCCATTTCATGTACGGTATCATGGATTGCGTCGAGGTTGAGCGCTTTTGCACGTTTTGCAAGATCAGTCTTGCCGGCAGTTGCGCCATTCTCAGCTTCAACACGCATCTCAAGGTTCTTCTTGGTGGAGTCGGTTACGACTTCGCCCAGCAGCTCAGCAAATTTTGCAGCATGTTCTGCTTCTTCGTAAGCAGCTTTCTCCCAGTACAGGCCGATTTCAGGATAGCCTTCGCGATGTGCAACGCGTGCCATTGCCAGGTACATACCGACCTCGCTGCACTCGCCATTGAAGTTAGCGCGCAGATCGTCAATGATGTCCTGCGGAACACCCTGTGCTACGCCGACAACATGCTCAGAAGCCCAGGTCATCTTTTCGGTCTGCTCAACAAATTTAGAAGCGGGAGCGCCGCAGACGGGACATTTTTCAGGGGCGGTTTCGCCTTCATGAACATAACCACAGACGCTGCAAACAAATTTTTTCATATTCGGTACATCCTTTCTGTTACTTAAAGCCTTATGGCTGTTTGACTGATTGAGTTCAGCAGGTTTGCTGTGATTACATTATAAACGATGTTTTTTGTTTTGTCAAGAGATTTTAGAAAAATTCTAAAATATTTTTTTATAAAAATATTCTGATCTGCCTGTTTGCAAAATGCACTTTCATCTGTTATAATAAGTGTCAGTTATTGGTAAAACATTTTCCGCTCTGTTTCGGATATCGAACAGACTGTTTTGCCTGGTCATACTGTCTTTGAAAAATTTCAGCTTTGATAAAATTTTTTTCAAACGATGCAACAGATGAGGCAAATTGAGGCACTATATAAACGAGAGAGATAAACTGTACGTATAATACAGAAAAATTATACGTACAGATGGTTTATATCGCTTCGGCTTCATCTGAGACCCGGAAAGCGAGGTGAGGATGTGCCGGTTCATCGCGATTTGGTGGCAGCAGCAAAAAAAGGCGACAAACAGGCTTTTGGCCAGCTGTATGCCGAAATCTATACCGATCTTTACAAGTTTGCGTATTATATTTTAAAGGATGAAGAGGACGCCAAGGACGCTGTAAGCGATGCAGTTATGGATGCTTATGCCGGCATATCCGGGCTTCGGTCGGAAGATGCCTTTAAATCTTGGATGTTCCAGATTTTGTCGGTAAAATGTAAACGCAAGCTGAAGGAATACGCTGTCCGGGGACATTATACCCCTTTGGATGAGATCACCGACCTGCAGATCGAGGGCCGTGAGGAAACAGTCGAGCTTAAAAGCGCGTTTGATACCCTTTCTGATGAGGAAAGAATGATCATTTCGATGAATGTTTTTGGCGGTTACGACAGCAGTGAGATCAGCAGTATTCTGAAAATTAATCGCAATACCGTTCGTTCCAAACAGTCGAGAGCACTTTCCAAGCTGAAGACTTTGCTTGGCGGCGGGAAATAATGATAATCATTTATTACGCAGAAAGGAGGGTACCCCTGTGAAACAGGCAAAAAAACAGCCGGAATTAACTGAACAGCAACAGGAGTTTATCCGCCTTTTGCGTGAAAAAGCAGAGGATACCCCTGTTCCAATGGCGCTGCAGCCTGAAATGATTTTGCAGCGTCTTCCCGATACGCCACCTGCAAAAGCAGGTATTCGTTTCAGATTGCGTATTCCGAGCTGGAAGACGATGTCCGGCATGGCGGTTGCGCTGGGTGCCTGTGTTGCGATTTTGCTGACAGGCCGGCAGCCGGTGGAACAGTATTTGAACAGCGATCTTCCAGTCGCTTCTGAACCGTCTGGAGGCGGTTCCAACCTGGAGACATCTGAGCCGTCTTTGCCGGAAACGCAGCCGGACCAGTCGGAAGAACCATCATCCCAGCCGGATGAAGGGGATTTTGTGTCCACACCCGACAGCCAGCCGTCAGCTGAAGAAACCCAGACGGCTGGGAACGATGGTGCTGTTCAGCAGAACGGCAGCCTGTCTTCTTCTCCTGCTGATTCTTCCGGGACCACAGATCAGACGGATTCTGAGGGCGTATCTGAGCCGGAAGGTGAAACAGTGGAGGATACCGCAGATACACAAACTGGGCAGTCGGATGGCAGCAGTTCTCAGCTTCTGCCCAACGGCGCGCTGGAGGAGGATAAAACAGCTTCGGTCGATCCGAACCAGACGACGACTCTTCCGAGCGGGAACGGCGAAGATTATGCTTCTGTTTATAGCGCGTTGCAGCAGGCGGCTACCCCGGAAAATGCCACACAGCAGTATACAACGGCTGTTTTGTCGGCAGGTATCAGTTCAGACGGTTTGCAGTCGACTGATGAAAAGACGATTGTTGCAACCGATGGCAGCTGTTTTTATGTCAGTTCCCTCAATTCCCGCAGTGTTTCCGTGTTGGAAGGCAGTGCAACGGGAAAGGAATTGACAAAGATATATGTTGAGTTTGAAACCCCGTCCTTTAGCGGTATGAGTGTTTCGTCTTATGCGATTACCGACTGTTTCTATTCCAATGGCAGCCTGTTTGTCGTCGGGACGGTCTCCTATTCGGGAGAAAACGGCAAAAAGACCATTTCGGCAGTCAGCTGCTATGATGTGTCCACCCCCGATAGTCCCAAACTGACTGCTGCTTCGGCACAGGATGGGACGATGGTTGGCGCGGTGATGACGGGAGGGTACCTGTCTGTATTCAGCCGGTATTATCCCGATACGACGGTACAGCAGAACAATCCCGCTGGTTATATCCCGCTGTTTTATGCGAATGGCAAGGCGTCGATGCCGTCGGCTGACAGTATCAGTATTTCGGCAGCTTCGTCTGACAGCTATATTGTAGCGGCTTCCTATTCCTCCAAAAACCCGCAGGAGATGGTGGATTTTAAAATCCTTCAGGGTGGCGGAAAGAGCTTCTTTGTCGGTCAGTCGGGCCTTTACCTGTTCCATGAAGACAGCCGCAACATGGAGACACTGGTTTCAGCCATTACCTTTGCTACTGGCCATTTTACAATCACGCCGGAAGTAAAGATTGGTGGTATTCTGAGCAATCTGACACCTCCCAATGAGTATGGCAGTGCACTGCGCATTCTCACATCCAGCTATGGCAGCAGCAACGACACCCATTTGTATATCTTTGATCGTTCGCTCAAGTTGCTGGGAAGTGCCGAAAATCTTTTGAAGGATTCCATACTCCGTTCGGTGCGTTTTGACGGAAATATCCTTTATTACACCCTTTACGGGTATGACGGACAGGTATATGAACTGGATCTTTCCAATCCGTCTCAGCTGTCCGAGGCGACAGTGGCTTCGGATGAAGAGGAAGCCCTTTTCTCGGTACACGGTGAAGGTAACTATATTATTCGTCTGACGGGACAGAAGGGTCATACCCAGCTGACACTGACGCTTGGGCTTCTTGGGGTTGAGATTGACAGGGTTTCGATTCCGGTTGCTGGCGGATACAATGAAAGCGATATCTCGCTGGAATATCTTGGGAATGGTTTGGTCTTCCTGGTCTATCAGCAGGGCGGTGTGGATGTCTGTCAGCTTTATCAGAGTGGTAAGGATGGACTTAAGCAGCTCATTTCGGTTGAGAATCCTGTAAATGAAAACGCGCGGGGCTATCTCCAGGATGGAAAGTTTTTCCTCATAACTTCTCAGCAGACGCGGGTCTTTGATCTGGCGACCGGAGAAGAGACAGGACAGATTGACCAGACTCCTTGAGGGCTGGAAATATCAATAAGGCTCTTTGTCAATAGTTGGGGTAAAACCCGAAATGGAATAGATAGGCAAGCGGCAGCATATTACTGTCGCTTGCTTGTTTTATATGGCGTTCTGGTGTGAGAACATATGTAAAATACGGCTGCGAAATCTTTTGAAATTCCGGTATCCGTAAGCGTTTCTTTTTAGAACCTTAATTTTGTTATTACAGCCTTCCGTAAAGCCATTTGTGTAGGGCACCATGAATGAATTTAAAATGCCCGTATACCATCTTTGCATCGTTGCAGAGCATTTCTCAAACTGCGGTATACCGCAGTTTGAAGCAGATAGAATCCAGTCATTCATCATTTGTTTAGCATCCTCTCTGTTGGTACAGTCCAATATCTGTAAAAATTTTTCTTTATACCAATGAGCCCGGCTGAGAGTGGGTGATGTGTACAGCATTACGTTTACCTGCTGTTTTTGTTCGTCCGAAAGGTGATCAAACCGCTTAATCAGTAATTTCCTGGAATTTTTGAAATACCGGCGGTGTGATTTGCTGAATTTCTTTTGTTCCTGTTTTCTTACGTTCTCAAAAGCCCATATTGCCTGCCTGATCCAGTGGTATTTGTCAACGATTTGAGTGGCATTTTTAAACCAGACAGAAGCAGTATCTGCGTATATTTTCCACATGTCGCTTACAAAGAAATGTACACCTTGACGTTCTTTTGCAGGTAATTTTCGGAAGTAGGAAGTCAGGTAATGATTGTATCGCTCCGGAAGGATGTCCAAAACTTTTTTGTTTACAGGATCGGTAAGAATGCATTGATATTTTTCATTATCGGTATTCCCCTTAAATTCATCAATTGCTAATACTTGAGGAAGTTTGAGTTCAGGATGGGATACGATGTCAAAAATTCTGGTCACAGTTGTTACAGAGAGATCCACCACTTTGGCTACACTTGTAAAAGAACGTTCACTGCGCAGAAGATCAATAACAAAGGCTGATAATCTGTTGGTCATACGATGATATTTCGGTAAAAAGGAGTTGTTTTCAGCAAATCTTTTGCCACACGTCGGACACCTGTATCTGCGTTTGCGCAGAATGATATTGACATTTTTTCCGAAGGCAGGAATGTCTTTAACTGACTGCGTCCGATAGTCGTGAACGGTATCTGTTTCACAGCCACAGCTGATACATTTATGCTTCTTTCGCTTGAGAATAAGGAAAATGTTGATGCTGGTATCTGTAGTTTCGATATTTTTTACTTCAACCCCTTGTAAATCGATCAGTTTTTCTGTAAAATTATTGTAGAGCATATTGGACCTCCGTTCGTGGTTTCTGGACAATTCCATTTTAACGGATTTGCGTCAAATATGCTCTACTTTTTTCGATTTTTTTTCGTAGGCTCTATTTGCTCACCCCAACTTTTATTATAGAGCCAA